>JBKQQQ010000922.1:0-3414 GCA_052144275.1 Streptosporangiaceae bacterium | reverse complement strand
GTCCCGGCCGCGCTGGCGCCGGGACGCCGGCCGGGAGCCCGGTTCGACCTGCCCGGGCTGATCCTGCTCGCGGCGGGATTGACCGGGCTGCTGCTCGGGGCCAGCCAGGGCGCGTCGGCGGGCTGGGACGCCCCCTCCACCTGGGTGCCGCTGGCCGCCGGCGCGGTGCTGATGACCTGTTATATCGGCTGGGCGGCGCGGCATGAGCAGCCGGCCCTGGACGTGTCGCTGGCCCGGCGGCGGGGGCCCGCGTTGTCCATGGGGCTGTGCTCGCTGGCCTCGGTGGTCACCTGGGCAGCGGTGTTCCTGCTGCCGGTCTTCGTCCAGTCCGTGCAGGGCCGCAGCGCGCTGGCGGCGGGCCTGGCCATGGCGCCGCAAGGGCTGATCACCGGGCTGTCCACCGCGCTCGCGCCGCGCTGGCTGACCCGGCTCACCGTGCGGGCCACGGTGGTGTCCGGGTTCACGGCGCTCGGGGTGGCCAGCCTGGGCCTGCTGTTCGTCACGGCAGCCACGCCGCTGTGGCTGATCGCGCTGATCCTGGCCTGCCGCTCGGTCTCTGTCGGCCTGGTCATCAACCCGCTGCTGCAGGCCCTGACTCAGCCGCTGCGGCCGGACCAGCTCGGCGACGCCAACACCTTGTTCAACACCTGGCAGCGGATCGCCGGGTCGTTCGGTATCGGGCTGGTCGCCACCCTGTACGCGACGCAGGCCCGCACCGAGGGCCCGGTGGCGGCCCTGCACGCGGCCGGCCTGGTCCTGGTCGCGATCGCCCTAGCCGGCGCGCTCGGCGCGCTGCTCTTGCCCGCGGTCCGTAACACGGCGATGGCCCCGTAATACCGGTAAACCCCGCGCTAGCGCCACCAGGGCTGACGGCGCTGCTCGGCCACGTGCGAGGCCGGATCGGTGATCACGTGCGCGTGCGAGCTGAGGTGCTGCAGGTGCTCGGCCACCCACAGCAGGTGCGGATGATGCGGAGCGGTGATGACGCGGACCAGGTCCGTGCCGTCCGCCTCCTCCAGCCCGTCAGCATCACCGGCCCCGGTCAGCCCAGCCCCGGTCAGTCCGGCCTCGGTTAGCCCCGCCCCGGTCAGCCCAGCGCCGGTCAGCCCAGCGCCGGTTAGCCCAGCGCCGGTTAGCACGGCCACCCCGCTGTCCTCGTCCGCCCGCGGCGTGCGGCCGTTGCCGTCGAGGCCGGTGAACGCCGGGACGGTGACCGGCAGCAGCACCTGTCGGGCGACCGGCCGCCCCACCAGCATCGCGACCCGCTCGTAGAAGCCGGCCAGGTCCGCGGTGGCATGCGCCAGCGCGGTGCGCGCGTAGGCCGTGCCCCCGTGCTTGTGCTGCCGGGCGTGCTCGGGTGCCTCCAGCCCGGCCAGCGAGTAGGCGGTCAGCCGGAGCCGCATGGACGCCATTACCAGCATCCACAGGTCCTCCTTGGATACCCGCTTGGCGCCCTGCTCGGCCAGGAAGCCGCGCAGCGCCTCGTCGAGCCGGATGCCGGCGGTGACCGCCGCGGCGCCCGCGTCCGGCGGGTCGGCCCGGGTGCCCAGGGCCCAGTCCACCGCCTGGGTGAGGTAGGCGGCGCCGCGGCGGAACGCGTCGGCGAGGTCGTCGCCGACCACGGAGGCCGCGCCCCGCGGCCAGAACAGGACGCCGACCACCAGGCTCACCAGGCAGCCGATGGCCACGTCCTCGATGCGCAGCAAGCCCACCCGCCAGCCGGTCGGCACGAGCAGGTTGAACAGGACCACCACGACGACGGTGAACGCCGCCTGGCCGAAGGCGAACGGCAGCGTGCCCGGCGCGTAGGCGGCCACGGCCAGGGCGATCGGCAGCGCCGCCCACAGCGCGGGGGTGCTGGTGCCGATGCCGAGCAGTAGCAGCGCGCCCGCGGCGAAGCCGACCACGGTGCCGCCCAGCGCGCGCAGCGCGGTGGACTCGGTGGACGCCGCGTTGGTGCGCAGCACCGACAGGGTGCCGAGGACCACCCAGAACCCGTGCTGGACCCCGGACAGGTCGGCCACCAGGACCGCCGCGGCCAGGGCCAGCGAGCCGCGCAGGCTATTCAGGAACCAGACCGAACGGAAGCTGGCGTGCCGGACCAGGACCCCCATCGCGCCGGAAATCGCGGCCACCCGGCGCTCGGCCATCGTCCCCTCGGGCTGGGCCCCGTACCAGCCGCGGCGCCGGGCGGCGATCGTCTCCGGGTCGGCCCGCCGGGTGGCGATCAGGGCGTCCGCCACGATGGCCCGCACGGCGAGGGCGATCGCCTGCGCGTGAAAGGCGTGCCTGGCGATGACCTCCACCGCGTCGTAGTCGCCACCCGCCTCTCCATCCCCCCTCATGGCAGCCGAGGCGTGGTAGGCAGCGCTGGCCTCGCGCTGCCGGTCCATCACGGTGGAGTCGGGCAGCGCGGCGGAATCGGGGTTGGTCAGCAGGTCGCCGGTCTGCCTGAGCACCACGGCGGCCAGGGCGAGCAGGTCGCGGTCGGGCTGCGCGGCCCGGTCCAGGTTCGGGTGCCCGTCCGTGGCGTCGGCGATCAGCGCGGTGCACCACTCGAGCAGCTGGACGACGCTGGCCATCCCCTGGTCGGCCGTGGCCAGGCCGACCGGCCGGTACGGCGTGCTGGCGAACGCGCTCATCAGCTCGTGCTTGGCAGCCTGGCAGGCCTGGGTGTCGGCGGCGGTGGCGGTGCCGCTTACCGAGGCGGCGAGATGCGCGGCCAGCGCCCGGGCCGATCCGGCCGCCGCGGCGCGCAGCCGGTCTCCCGGGGACGGCGGCGAAAGCAGCAGCACCGCCACTGTCGAAGCGACCGAGGCCAGCCACCAGCCCGCCAGCCGATCCGGGATCATGCTGACCGTGCCCGGCGTGGCCACCGACAGCACGAAGGGAAGCAGCGCGGCGGTGACGCCGGAGGCGGCGTTGGGCCCGGCCACGCCGGCGAAGAAGATCCCGAACGCCACCGGGATCGTCACCAGGACGGCCAGAGCGGTGATCCCGTTGACCGCGGTGCCGATGACCAGCCCGATGCTGCCGATCACGGCCAGCATGAGGTGCGCGATGGTCTTGTCCCGCCGGCTGCCGCCGAACGCGGCGAAGATCAGGCTCGCGAACCCGCCGAACGCGGCGAACAGGGCCATCTGCAGGTTGCCGAAGCCCTCGTAGGTCAGCGCGAACAGAGGCGGAATCACCAGGACCGCGCGCAGCGTGCGCAGCGCGGCCGGCCGCGACCAGGCCGGCCACCAGGCGGGACGGTCCGCGTGGTTCCCCGGCCGGGACCGCGGGAGGCCGTCCAGGCGGAGGCGGCGTTGGGCCCGGCCACGCCGGCGAAGAAGATTCCGAACGCCACCGGGATCGTCACCAGGACGGCCAGAGCGGTGATCCCGTTGACCGCGGTGCCGATGACCAGCCCGA
>JBKQQQ010000921.1:0-6772 GCA_052144275.1 Streptosporangiaceae bacterium | reverse complement strand
GCCCAGTTGGTCTTGACGACGTTCGGCACGACGACCAGCAGCGGGTAGGCGTTCGCTGCCTCCGCGGCGAGCAGCGCCTGGGCCGTCTTGCCCAGGCCCGGCTCATCGGCGAGCAGGAATGTCCGGTGACCGGCAGCGGCCGCGGCGACCAGCTGCCCCTGGTGCGGCATCAGTTCCAGGGCCGCCGGGGTGAACCGTTCCGTCGGCGCCGGGAGCGCCATGCACGCCGGGGCACCCCCGCCGCCACGCTCGAAGGAACTCAGCAGCGGGCCGAGCAGCTCCCAGCCGGCCAGGCGGCGCGGACGGGAGGTGCGCTGCGGAACGGCGGAGAAGCCGGGGGCGAGAAAGGGGTTCGCCAATTGCCGGGAGATCACCGACTGCGGCAGGACCCGCCGCTCCGAGCCGGCGGAAGCTGTAGCGGTCTCCGCCGGCGCGATCTCTTCGGGCGCCGGCGCGATGCCGAGGTCCCGCAGCATCTCCCGCTTGAGCGACCGGGCCGCGTCGGAGACGCCGGAGCCCTCGGCGAGCAGCGCCAGCAGCCCAGCGTCCTGGACGGCGGTCGTCGCGAGGATGGTCGCGATGCCGTCCAGGCGCTTGAGCTGCTCGGCCCGATGAGTGTCGCTTCCGGCCGCCGCCCGGACGCGGGCGCGCTCGTCTCGCAGCAGCAGGGCGACGGCCTGGAACTTCGTACGCACGGCCGGCGTCACGCGGCCGCGCCGGGCAGCCGCCTCGACCTCACGGGCAGTTCGGGCGAGCACCGAGACGACGTCGCCGCGGTGGTGGACGCGTCGCTGCTTCCGCGGGGCGGTACGGCGAGCGCCCGTCTGGCGCTGGCCTGGTCGAGCCACAGACTTCTCCTCTGGAATGCCGGGGCACGGCGGCCACGGCAGCATGCCGCACAGTCCCGCGGCCGGGGCGAGGAACGTCCCGAGCGCAGGGCCTGGTGCTTCGAACGCCGAGCCGGCTTGCGGATCTCCAAGGATCAACGCAGCCGACCCCGACACAAGCCTCTCACGCGGACCGGGAGCCGCCGGTGGGCGGGCTGGTAACCACGGCACGGGGGAAGCCGTCGTTCGGACGACCGGCTCGGTTCTTAGGTACCGCTCATATTAACGCATGCGAGGGCGCATAATTCCCGGCCGCACTGCGGGTGAACGTCCTCAATTGCCGCGGACAGGGTCAAGCGCCGGGGCCTGGTGTGAGACTTGGCTATGCTCGGGTGGTCAGCCGGCAGCCGCGAACTCGGCTAAGGGCTGTCCCGTAAATGATCTCTAGTCGGCGGCTCGGTTCGGCGGTACCGCACCGTCATGCGCACTGCCCGCGGCTGGCGCTGCCTCAGGCGAGCCGTGGGAAGTCAGGATGACCGGCATAGCGCGAGGCGAGATCAAACAGTCCTCACACGGCCAGGGGTCGCCGCCGAACAGGCTGAGTGACGGGTACGATCCGAGAGAACGCGCGCCGACCCGCCTCGATATGCATAGGTTGGCGACTAGCAGTCACATTCGGGACGTCGCCCCCGAATGGTTGATCTGTACGCTGACCAGATCACGTTTCCGACGATCGGTCACCTTCTCGAAGCTGGTTCGGCGTGCTCACTCGTTTCGGGCGACCTCGGGTCCCGTGATCCGGTTGAGGAGCGGGAACGTTGAGGCGACGATCGCGAGTGAAGCAATAACTCCGCCGACGACGGTCGCCCAATACGCGATTCCGGGGATTCGGAGCGCGATGTCGAGCTGGGAACTGAGAAAGAGGGCGGCAGCAACCAGGCCGACGGCGATCGAGACCACGGCAACGAGGAGCAGCGGCAGCGCGCTCTCAAGGGCGACGACACGGCGCAGGACGCCGGTGGGGACGCCCGTGAGGCGGAGGAGGCTAAACGGGCGCTTGCGCTCGCTCAGCCCGGCGGAGATGTTCACGGCAAGGCTGCAGGCGGCGATGATCAGGCTCGCCACGATGACCACGTCGGTCATGTCCTGGACCATCGTGAGGAGGCGCGAAACCTTCGGCGTGATCGCTTCGACGCCCTCCGGAGGTCCGCGGAGGGGAAAGGCCTCTTCGAGCGAGGTCTGTACGCGCTCGAGGGAGCTGGACGATCCGTCCGTCGCGACGGCGACCGCCTCGATCGGGAGGCTCGCGACGCTCGCCACCGGCAGGTGGGCGGACGGCCAGATCGTCGAAGACACGGACTTGTTCGCACTGCTCGGTTGGGTGAAGTCGCCGATCGCCGCCACCGTCGCTCCCGGCGCGCACCTGCCGATCGCGGGGGTCTTTGCCAGTTCGGCGCACGCGACTACACCGGTAAAGCTCTGACCGGGGAATGGGCTCGCGTGGACCACCGTCACACCTTTCGCCCCCGGCGTCGAGCGGAGCCCCGTCAGCACCGGAGGAGGGACGGACACGATGTCGGTCCCGGCACCGCATCCAGTCGTGAGGCCGCAGAACTGGTCGACGAGGGTGTCGGTCGATCGGGCGCTCGCACCCTGGGTCCGGGTGGCGACGAGTGAACCCAGCGCCCCGATCGCTGCGCTCGTGACGAAAAGGGCGAGTGTGAGACCGCTGATGGATCGGAAGGCCGCGCGGGGATTGTCGAGAAGCCGGCGAGCCGCTATGAGGCCGGCGGGGCGACTCGCCCGGTTGGCCATGAGTTGAGAGCCCACCTTGGTCAACCATGGTCCGGCGAGGACCAGCCCCACCAGGATGAGCACGAGGCCCAGGAGCAGCTCCTGAATCTGGCTCCCGTTGCTCTTCGGCTTTCCGGCGCTGTCGAAGTAGGCGAGCAAAGCGATGCCGGCGAGAAGCGGGATGACCCGGACCGCCCGCGGCGGCACAGGGGTGGTGCGACGGGTCACGCCAAGCGGCGATACCCGAACGCGGCGGAGCGCGAGGCGTGCAGACACGACCGCGGCGATCGGGACGCCGATCACGACGAGCACGACATCGATCCACCGAAGCGAGAGGTCGCCTGGCGCGAGGGGCGCTCCGGTGAAGGGGACGTGGTAGAGCAACGGCCGGAAAAGGAAGAAGAGGGCGAATCCGGCCGCCACTCCCGCGGCGGCGGCGACGACCGACTCGACCGCCGCTATCACCGAAATCTGACGCGGAGTTGCCCCTACGAGCCGCATGGCAGCGAAGCGCTCCTCACGCCTCGCGGCGGACAGTCGGCTCGCAGTGGCGATGAGAACGAGCACGGGCAGCAACAGGGCGCAGGCTCCACCGACGAGGATCCACTGCAGAACAGGTCCGCTCCCGACACCGCTCTGGCAGCTGAAGCAGTTGGCCGGCGTTTGCTGAATGCCTCGGACCTCGACCGCCCCGGGGACCTGAGAGAGCTGGCGCACGTCGTGGCCGATCACGATGATCAGCGAGTTCGGAGATGGAAGGGCCGAAGCGCCGATGGTCCCGATCTGGCGCCCGGGGTACCGATCGCGCAGCTCGTCCGCCGGTACGGACCTGAACAGGCTCATGAGGGCTGGTGAGGCGTAGAACTCCCCCGGTCCGGGAAGGTGGGGAATCCCCGGCGGGATCGGTGCCCTCGGTCCGGTGGCGGCAACGTCAACCTGGTCGATCTCCTGCTTGCCGAACTGGTCGGCGCTGAGCAGCCACCACAGCGGGTCGGACGTCGAGCCACCCGACGTCGACGGGGGCGTCTGCGCCGAGGTGTCGAGCCACGCGCCACGGTCGGTCTGGGCGCGCAGCCCGTTGACGCCGGCCAAGGCGAACAGGAGCAGACCGACGCCCAGGGCGACGGCAGCCGCGGTGACGAGCACGCGCAGCGCCGCTTCGCGACCGCTGCCCAACGTCAAGCGCAGGCCAAGGCGGATCATCCGGGCACCGCCTCGGTCGTGGTCACCCGGCCATCGCGCACGATCACCTCTCGGTCCGCGTAGGCGGCCACGCGGGGTTCGTGGGTGACGAGGATCACCGTCGATCCCTGCTCACGCGCGGCGCGCGTCAATAGGCCCATGACCAGCTCCCCGTTCAGCGAGTCGAGTGACCCGGTCGGTTCGTCGGCGAAGAGCACGTCGGGACGGGCCACGAGACCACGCGCCAGCGCGACGCGCTGTGACTGGCCGCCGGACATCTCGCCGGTGCGGTGGCGCTCCATGCCCTGCAGGTCGAGCCGTTCGAACCAGCTCCGCGCCGCACGGAGGGCCTGATCACGGTGCGTACCACGCAGCAACAGCGGCAACGCCACGTTCTCCTCGGCGGTCAGCTCCGGCACGAGCTGGCCGAACTGGAAGACGAAGCCGAAGCGATCACGCCGCAGCCTGGAGCGCTCCGCCTCCCGCATCGTGTCGAGGCGCTGGCCGTCGAAGTAGACCTCGCCGGAGTCCGGGACGAGGATGCCCGCCAGGCAGTGGAGCAGCGTCGACTTGCCCGAGCCGCTCGGGCCCATCACGGCGAGGACCTCGCCCTTTTTCACCGAGATGCTCGCCCCGCGAAGCGCCGGGGTCTCCCCGAAGGAGAGCACGAGATCCCGTCCCTCGATGATCGCGCCTCCGACCTTGACCGCAGAGGAGCCGTTCGCCCCGTTCACGACGCCACCTCCTCCGCGAGCGCCGCGAGTCGTGCCGCAGTGAGGTCGATCCAGCGCAGGTCGGCCTCCAAGTGGAAGAGGCCGTGGTCGGCGAGCAGGGCGTCGACGAGACTGTCCCGTTGCTTGAGCTCGGTGAGCTCGCGCATCCGCCTGAGGTGCGCTGCCCGCTGCGCGTCGAGGTACTCCTCCGCGGCGCGGCCGAGCATGAGCGAGAGCACGACCTTCACGAAGAGGTCGGTCTGGAGGTGAGGCTCGGCCGGGATGGGCTCGGCGAGCCACGCCTCGACCTCGCTCTTCCCCGTCGCGGTGATGGCGTAGCGCTTGCGGTCCGGACCGGCTCCGGGCTCAGCCTCGCCGGCAATGGCCTTTCCGTCCCTGGCGAGACGGGCGAGGGTGGCGTACACCTGGCCGAAGGGAAGCGGCCGGCCGCGGCCGAAGTACGCGTCGTAGTCGCGCTTCAGGTCGTAGCCGTGGCTCGGTTCGCGGTCGAGGAGTCCGAGGAGGGCCATGGGAACACTCATACCTACGAGCATACACTGCGTGTATACGTGCGATCAATAGCCTCCCTGCCTGGCTGCAAACCACGGCGTCCGCAAAGTGCCGAGCCTCGTCACCCGCAGCGATGTCGACCTCCGGGGTGGTCGGCGGGGGGTGATCGGGCAGCCCGGTCCCCTCCGACCGGTCGCTGGAGGCGGTCGACCATCCTTATCGATCCGAGGGTCGTGCAGATCGGGGTGTTCGGAACGACCTTGTGATTGCAACACCCAAACTCGGGGTGTGCGGGAACACCGTGGAGCCGTTAGCGGGCTCGGCGACTGTAGTCGAAGAAGTTGAGGACCCACTCCGTCAGCTTGTGGCCCGCGGATGAGCCCGCGCTGCCAGCGCTGGCAGGGTTGTTGAGTTGCTCGCCCAGAGCCCTCAGAGCCGGGGCAAGCACCGGGCCGGCCATCGGTCTTCCGTGGCCCGGCGCCAGCACGCTCGGCTCCAGCCGGGCCAGTTCAGACACAGACTCGGTTGCTGCTCGCCAGTTCCAGGTGGCAAAGCGCGGAGGCCCGCCGAGGGTGTGCCTTTGCGACAGGGCGTCGCCAGGCGAATTGAGGTTGACGGTCAGGACGGCGTCGCCCGCGATGAGGGCACGGTCTCCCTCCCGGAACAGCGCCAGGTGGCCAGGGGTGTGGCCGGGCGTGGGGATGACCTGCCAGTCCGGCAGGCCGGGGACGCCTGCGTTCGGCTCGATAGGGCTCAGCCCGTCCTGCCCGGAGGGGAACATCCAGCGCCGCTCGACACGGGCCAAGGCGCCGATGATGCGGCCAGAGGGGGGCAATGGCAGTTCGTCGGGGAGCACGTACACGGTGACGTCCCACATGCGGGCCAGTTCCGAAGCGGAGCCAGCGTGGTCCGGGTGCACGTGCGTCAGCACGATCGCTCGCGGGCGGGCGCCGACCCCGAACAGGGTCTCCGCTGCGCTCCTGATCAACTCGGCCCGGCCCCGCCATGCGGTGTCGACCAGAACCCAGGTTGCGCCCGACTGCACGAAGTAGACGTTCGAGTCTCGCCGTTTCCCAGTGACCAGGCAGTAGACCCCTGTGGCGACGGTTTCTTCGAGCGTGGCGCCGTGCAGGTACCTGTCCACGTCGAATTGACGGCCCCCGAGCCAGTCCTTTCGTGATGCTTCCACAAAGCCCGTATATAACGCCCCTGGACGTGCAACCAGGGTCGTTGGTCCTTGTGGCCGCGAAGGCCCTCAAGATGCAGATCATCTCATCGGAGTGGACAACGCTCACATCGCGCTTGCAGTAAAGGCCACACCGATCGGCGGCAGTGTGCGCCTTGCCCTAGGCGAGGGCTGATTGCGTAGCGTGGTGTGAAGCGACCCAGTGTCGGAGATACTCGCTGGCCCTGCGCGAGCCCGTCGATGCAGGGTTCGCGGCAGCCGGACCCGGCTGGAACGCGGCCGTGGAGGCTACATTCAAGATCCCCCGCGGCGCCGTTCCAGCATCCCGGGCAGCAGCAGGGCGGTCAGCCGCGTCAGCGCCGCCACGTTGACCTCGATCATCTCCAGCTGCCGCTGGACGCCGATCCCGGCGACCGGACCGTGGGCCCCGAAGCCGGCGTTGTTCACCAGCACGTCCACGTCGATATGCCGCTGCGCCGCCCGGGAGCTGCACCGGCGGATATCGCTCGTCAAGCGGTGCGGAGCGAAAACTACCAGGCGTGATGAGAAAGCGGTGGCTC
>JBKQQQ010000920.1:0-3581 GCA_052144275.1 Streptosporangiaceae bacterium | reverse complement strand
TCGCCGACAAGACGAACCCGAGCGAGCCGGTCGGCTTCATCGACTCCAACCAGGTGCTGCTGGTCACGGTCACGGTCACGCTTACCGGCAGGATCCGGTACTACCTGTGCGACACGACGCTGTGCGTGAGCCTCGCGTTCAGCGCGTGCGGGCCGGGATCAACCGGGGACTTCTACAAGACGATCTACCTCGAGGGCCCCTACAGCCCATGCAACACGGACACGTGGGTGTTCGAATTCGAGGTCCCCGGCGGCACGTTCAGTCCGGGCGAGTGCGGGCGGGAGTACGAACTCTGCATCACCCTGGGCTCCAGGGACTGCTGCGGCAAGGTCGGCTTCGTGTTCGGCACCTGCCATGAGTACCACCTCACGGTGTCACCGCCCGAGACGGACGCCTGAGTCCACCCCCTCGAGACCGGCCATCCGGCACTGATGACGGTTGTGGTCGGGGTGCTGTCCGGCCCGGGACCGCGGTGAGCCGACTCCGGTTCCCGGTCGGCTCGCTGCCCCGGATCTGGTCGTAGACGCGAGTGGTCTGCGCGGCGGGGATTATCCCGAACTCGCAGTTCAGCGCCTCAGCACACGAGCGGTACGCGGCGGCGGCCATGGAACGGGCGCCGGTCTGGGCGTGACAGCGCATCTTGATGACCGTGGCATCTTCGTTCCACGGCTCCATGCTCAGCACCGGGTCGACCACAGTCAGGGCCGTGCCGTGGTCGCCGCGCCCGGTGAGAAGTTCGCCCAGGTGAATGCCGAGCTGCACGAAACGGGCGCGAAGCCGGTTGCGTTCGGTCGTAGCCCAATCGGCGTCGGTAACCTGACCTAGGAAATCGCCGCGGTAAAGCTCGAGGGCCTGCTGGCCGAGCTCGATCGCCTCATCGGCCCGCTGCGCGCTGAGGCAGCGTGACGCGGCGGCCGCGAGGTCGTCGAAGTCCTCGACGTCTACCCAGATGGGTACCTCGCGGTCGAGCCCGTACCCGCCGCCAGTACAGACGATGGGCTTGCGGTCGGGATCGATCGCACGCAAGGTACCACGCAACTCATACACGGCCTGATGCAGCCGGTGACGCCCGCTGTCTTCGTCAGCATCCGGCCACAGCGCCATGATCAGTTCGTCGCGCGACACGTGGCGACGGCGGTGGGCGGTCAGGAACTGCATCAGCGACTGGGCCCGCTGCCCCTGCCAGTGAGCCACCCGCCGCCCGTCGATCATGAGCTCGAAGGATCCCAGCATGCGCACGGCCAGCACGCCCGGCGTGTCCTGACGCGGACCTGGACGGCCAGGCGCCGACGCCAGCCGGGACGGCTCGGTGAACTTATCAAGCAGGTCGAGCACGTCACGCAGCCGGGCCAGGGCCCTGGACTCGCTCAGGGCCAGGCGCTCGTACTCACCCTCGAGCTTGCCCAGCCGGCCGGCCAGCTCCTGCCACTCCGCCAGAGCCCGCCGGCCCGTCGTCACCGCGCTGGTCAGCGTCTCGTCGCTAGCCTTTGCCGCGCGGGCCTCCATCTGGCTGAGCGTGCTGAGCACCGCCTGCATGGTGAGCCGGCCGCGCTCGGCAGACAGCATCTCCCGTCCAGGGTCTAGATCTGCCGCCACCATGGCCGCCCCCACTCAGCCGACCCGCTACACGAGGGCCCGGCCCTGCATTTCGTTCTTTCCTGGCTCGTTGCCTTTCCTGGCCGACCGAGAAGGTACGCGGCGTCCCGGATTCTTCGGCCGTCTAATAGTGAGGAGTCGATTACGGATGACTTTGATACGCGGCGCTACCCCGGGATCGGCTGGACCTGTCTGCTCAGGACGACCTTGCCGGTAGCTGCGCGCTGGGCGATCGCGTGCAGGGCGCCGCGGGCGTCGGCGAAAGGAAACCGCTCGACCGGAGGATCGTGCAGCACTCCGGTCCGGCGCAACTCGATCAGCCGCGCCCACAGCTCAGCTACCGTGGCCGGCTGCTGCTCGAAGAACTCCCGGGAGGCAACTCCCAGCACGCCGGTGTTGCCCAGCAATAGCCGGTTCACCTTGACGACGGGAATCTCGCCAGCGCTGAACCCTAGGACGAGCAGCCGGCCTTCCGGTGCCAGGATGCGCAGGCTGTCGGTCATCCGGTCGCCCCCGACCGGGTCGACCACGATGTCGACCGCGCGATCTCCCAGCAAGTCGCGCACGGAAGCGAGCCAGCCGCGGCTGAGCACGGCGTGGTGTGCGCCGCACCGCAACGCGAACTCGCGTTTCGCCTCATCGCCGACGACCGCTACCGTGCGCAGTCCGAGCGCTCTCCCCAACTGGATGGCAGCGGTCCCGACCCCGCCAGCCGCACCGTGCACGAGCAGTGTTTCACCCGCCTGGGCCCGTGCTCGGCGGACCAGCGCGAACAAGCCAGTCAGGTAGTTCAGCGGAGCGGCCGCACCCGCCTCGAACCCCATATCCTCCGGCAAGGGCAGCACCCGCCCGGCCGGGGCGCTGACCACCTCCTGCCAGCATCCGTGCGACAGCAAGACCGCTACTCGCTGGCCCGCGGCCAGGCCGAGGCCGGGCGGGGCCGACCGGACAACCCCGGCGGCATCCATGCCAGGGGTGTAGGGAACGGGGACTTTCATCTGGTACTCGCCCCTGGTCTGCAGCAGGTCCGCGAAGGACACGCCTGCGGCGACCACGTCGATGACCACGCCTCCGTCGGCTGCCGGCTCCGCCACTTCGGCCCACAGGACGTCGTCAGGACCTGTGAAGCCCGCGATCAGATGGGCGAACATCTACCACTCCTACCCAGGACTACGCGGTCTCACCTGACCAGGCAGCCGGCTGGAAAGGACGATAAGACGGCCGAGGCGTCCTCGCCAGCGGGAGTGTCGGTGTGAGCAGGGGTTGAACCGCCTGGCCGTTCGGTACGTATTCTCTTCTGGCGGGTATCTCCGCGGGGCCGGGTCCGGTGACCCGGGAAAGAGGCGGCATCATGAGGCGGGTCGTGCTCGTCGGCGTCGGGGTCCTCGTCACGCTGGCCGGAGTCATCTTCACCCTGCAGGGCGTCGGCGTCCTCGGCGGGAGCGTGATGTCCGGCGTCACCTTCTGGGCTGTGGCCGGCCCGGTGATCGCGCTCGCGGGCCTGGCCATAGCCGCCATCGGCCTGCGGGGTGGCCTGACCTCGCAGGCCCGACGATTATGCTTGAAATGTGACTGACATGGCGACACGGCGATTTTCTCGCCTCCCGGCCCACCAGGGGCCGCCGGGAGGCGTTTCGTCGCGTTAGACGGCGACTTCGCTCAGGTGAGCTCAGGGCCGGGAGGGATTCCCGCCGAATTCACCTCGACAAGGAGTCACCGTGTCCAGTCCAGTTCCCTACTTGAGTCCTGCGCAACTGCAAGCCGCCCTCAGCATCCGCGATCTCTCCGATCCCGGGGAGGGACCGCACGCCATCCAGGTCCTCATCGGCCGGGCGGTCGAGGCGCTGTCTCGCGCCTGGTCTTGCGAGGTCCGGTGGTGCCGGGGCCCGAAAGTCGTGCCGGTCGCCGACATCTACGATCGCCTGGGGTGCCGCGTGAGCGGGGCGCGCGAGCGCTGCCTGGCGCGCGGGCGGTAGCTTCGTCAT
>JBKQQQ010000919.1:0-10328 GCA_052144275.1 Streptosporangiaceae bacterium | reverse complement strand
CGGCAGCTCGCGCAGCCACGGCGGCGTGGAGGGATCGTAGACCGATTCCAGCAGCGCGTACCCATCGCGGGCGTAGGCGAGGGCCAGCTCACCGCGCCTGGCCTCAGATTGCGGGGGTCGCCAGGAGATCATCGGCGTGCCGTAGCGGCGGGCGAAATCGGGCACGCAGATCCGCTGGGCCACCCAGTCCGGGTGCGCCGCCGTCAGCGCCGCCAGCGCGGCCCGCACGGCCTCCCCGGCCAGCTGCAGCCGGTTCAGCGCCGCCACCGCCGCGACCACGTGGGTGGAGTCGGTGCGCTGCTTGCCGCCCGCCTTGACCAGACCGTCGGCCGCCAGCCGGGCCAGCAGCGCATCCAGCGCCACCTGCTCCAGCCCGCCCTCGGCGACCCGGCCCCGGAACTCCGCCAGCACCGTGTGGTCGAAGCCCGGATCCTCCAGCGGCAGCCCCAGCAGGTACTGCCAGTCGATCCGGGTCCGGACCACCTCGGCCGCCTGCCGGTCGGCCAGGTCCTCCACCCGCTGCAGCACCGTCACCAGCGCCAGCCGCGACGGGGACCAGCCCGGCTTGCCCCGCACGCCGAACGCGGCCGCGAACGCCTCATCCCCAAGCCACTGGCCCAGCCGGTCGCGGACCTGGACCGCCAGCGGCCGGGGCCGCTTACCCAGGTACTTCGCCGCGATCGCCGCCGCGATCTGCGGATCCGGCTCCGGCCACGGGGCAGGCTGCACGCACATGACATACCCGATCCTGCGGCCGGGACGACGGACAGGACAGCAACAACAACGGCCGCAGGCCGGATCATGGCGCCCTCCGTAGCCCCAGCCGGGCAACTTCACCGGCCTGTGACGAATTAACCACCAGGATCCCATAAGCTCTCCCGCGGTCACCGAGACAAGCGGCGGGCGAGCGCATGGTCCGGACCGGGCAGGCCGTACCTCCCAGTCAACGGCATTAACGAGTCCGGCACAAGATCACGAACTCCGGCAACATCTGATTACGGTGGACGTGGGCCAGCCCGGCCCGGCCCGGGCCGAAGCCCGGCACCTCGTTCCTGTTCCCGGCCTGGCCGGTGACCCGGCGCGGAGGCGGGCCGGGCAGCGCACGAGTGTCCTCCAGCGACCCCCTACCATGTTCGCCGCAGGCGAGTTCCTGCCCGGCCTCGGTTCCCCGCCGCCCGGGCCCGGCTCGGAACCTGGCTTACCGCTCGCTGGCCAGCGCGCCGGGAACGAGCCTACGGCGAGGGGCTGGCCGGCCTGATCGGGGGGCGGCCCGCTGCGGCCGCCGCCCGGAGCTGGCCGCAGCGGGCAACTGCCTGGAGCGCCCGCCGGGACTCAGCCGCCCGGCTCGGCCCCAGGCAGGTCCTGGCTGTCACCGCCTGGCTCCGCGTCACGGCTCACCAGGCCGGCCACCGGGCCCGGGGATTCCGCATAGCCGGGAGGCACCACCACGACGGGGCATGGCGCGCCGCGCAGGCAGTCCCGGACGACCGGGCCGAGCGGGACCGTGGGCCCTTCCGGCCGACGGATCCCCGCGAGGCGACTGCCCAGCACGAGCATGCGGGCGCCTTCGGCGCGGTCCAGCAGGACGTGGACGGGCAGGCCCTCGGCGGCTTCGAGCAGGCAGTCCGGCGGCAGGTGCGGGCCGAGCGCTGCACGCACGGCCTGTCTCAGGGCTGTTTCGGGCGGGCCCGGGAGGTCATCGGCGTAGCTTTCGCCCGGCTGCGCGTACGGTGCCGGCTCCGGACGGTACCGGTCCCGCACGTAGACCACATGGAGCCGCACGCCGCGGGATCTGGCCTCAGCGGCCGCCCAGCGCAGGGCCGCTGCCGCTGCGGCGGAGCCGTCGGTCCCGACCAGTATCTGCCCGGCGGAAGCTCGTGCCGTCATCACTTGCCTGCCCTTCTCCCGGATCCCGTTCCTGGCCACGCCGTCCGCCCTTGCCAACCCGCGCGGGTTCCGCGCAGCACCAGCACAGACTGGCAGGGTGGCGTATTCACTTGAGGCGTATTCGCCGAAACGCTGGACATATGGTCGCTCTACGTGACGACGGCTTGGCCGCTCGGCAAGTTCCCTGAAGCGCGGTCACTTCAGCGGAGTGGTCACTGCCTGGGAGCATACTGACCATGACAGCTGCGCTGTTCCGCGTCACGGCCTAGCGTTTGCTTATGTTGAACCGCTGGGCGGCCTGGCCACGGAGTACGCGATGGCTGGCAGCGATCGGTGCTGTCGTGCTGGGGCTGGCAATCGTATGGGCGCTGTTTGTGCCGGCGGCGGACTGGCTCGCCCGCTATGACGTTGGCTCGGCCAAGGGGCCGCTCCTTTTGGCGGCAAGGGACGATGCGCGTGGGCGGCTGCTGACGCTCGTAGCGGGCCTGGCCGCCGCCGGGGCCTTGATCTTCACCGCGCAGAACTTCGCCTTGTCGCGGCGCATCGTAGAACTGTCGCTGCGGACATTCGAGATGACCGAGCAGGGGCAGGTGACCGAGCGTTACGCCAAGGCGGTCGAGCAGCTCGGCTCGGACAAACTCACGGTGCGGATCGGCGGCATCTATGCGCTGGAGCGTGTCTCCCGCGACTCCGCGAGAGACCATCCGACCGTCATAGAGGTGCTTGCGGCGTTTATCCGCGAGCAGTCGGGCGAGCAGCAGCCGCCGCCGCCAGATCCCGGTTCCCCGGATCGGGAACGATCGACGCGGCCCGACGTTCAAGCTGCCCTGACCGTGGTCGGGCGCCGGGATGCAACGCGCGACATCCGTCCTGTTGACCTAACTGGTGCATTCCTGCCAGGTGCGGACCTGACCCGGGCATTCCTCCGCGGCGCGAACCTGACTCGCGCGATCCTTGCGGGAGCGGATCTCACCGGGGCGGACTTCGGTCCTGCGGGTGAGGTTCCTGCGATCCTCAAGGGCGCGGACCTTACTGGCGCGACCCTTACCTGGGCGGATTTCACTGGCGCGTATCTCGAAGAAGCTACTCTCGCCGGCGCGCATCTCATCCGCGCGAAGTTCACCCGCGCATTTCTCACCGGCGCGGACCTGACTGGTGTTCACTTCGACCGGGTGAATCTCGCGGGCGCGAACTTGGACCGCGCGATCCTCACCGGCGCGCATCTCATTCATGCCGACCTCACCGATGCAGGTCTCGTCGCCGCGGACCTCACCCGCGCGCAGCTTCCTGACGCGGATCTCACCCGCGCCAATCTCGGTCCTTCCACCCCGGATCACGCGAACCTCCGGGAAACAGTTCTCAACGGGGTCAGCCTCAGGGACGCCAACCTCCGATATGCGGACCTCACCGGCGCGTATCTGATCAGCGCGGACCTCACCGGCGCGTATCTCGAAGAAGCGACTCTCACCGGTGCCTATATCAGCAGTGCGAAGCTCGCCGGGACACGCCTGTCACGGACGAAGTTCGCCGACACGCAACTGGCAGGTGCCGACCTCACTGGTGCGGATCTCAGTGGTGCTGACCTCACCGGCGCTATCTGGCCCACCAAGATGCCGGTTCCGGAAGGCTGGGAACTAGGCACCCGATCTGACCGGTTGAAGCGGGCAGGCGCCGATTCCGGGCCGACAGCGGCGAGCTAAGGCGGAGGTTCACGCAGTCTGGATGGTGCGGTCCTGACATCGGGGCCTCGAAGCCGATCGGGCGCCGCATCCAGGCGCCGGAACGGAAGCGTCGGCCAGAACTGGTCCCGCCGGTACCCGTTGGCGGCGCGGATGGCTACTGAGACGGTACGATGCGCGGCGGGCGGTGAGGAATGTGACGCTGTATCTTGACCTGCCGGGTGCCACGGGCAAGCTGGACCGGCTGCTGAGCGAGTTCGGCGCTGTGGCTCTGCCAGGTCCGCCGGGCGGGCTGGATGAGGTCCCGGCTGATAAGGCTCTGGTCTGCGTGGCTGATATGGGCGAGTACGAGGCGGCCGGCTATGTCATCACCGAGACAGAATTCGCGACGTGGACCGACGGCGCTGACACCGGTTCGAGGACCTGGCTGCTCATGGACCGCGATACCGCCGACGGGCTGTGCCCGGGTGCGGCCGAGGACCGGGAATCGTGGCGATCAGGCGTGGAACGCGACGCGGAGGCAGCTGCGCATACCGACAACCTCCTCCCGGTGGCCCGGGCCAGCCGCAGCGGACTGCAGCGAGACGTCGGGCTCTTGCGTCAGTACGCGGCGGTGCTGCGCGGCGAGCTGACCGGCACACGGGTGGACAGGCTCCTGAATGAGGCGGGTTCGCGGCGGATAGCCTCGGCCGATCTGGACGCTATCGCCAAGGACCTGGAGTCGTGGGCTGAGCGTGACTGGATCGCCGTTATCGACATTGGCCCCGAACGCGAGCACCTGGCCGGGCCGCTTCCCCCGTTCCCCGGCGGCGCCCAGCCCGGATAACCGGGGATCATCGCGGCGGCCGCCAGGGCGTGCCGCGGCGGGAGCCGGGTCTGGCGGGCGGTGCGCCTGGGTGCTCCGCGTGGCGTACCGGCTCCAGGTTGCGCCGGCGGCGGCGCGCTGGCGCTGGGTAGTGGTGTGGTGGAAGCCGAGGGCCTCGGCGGCGACCGGGGCGGGGACCTGCTGGACGAGCTCGCGCAGCGCGGCGGCCCGGCCGGTGCGCATCGGCAGGCCCAGGGCGCGCAGGCGGCGGTGCATGGTGGTGTAGGCCATCGGCTGGCCTGGCCAGCGGCCGGGGAACAGCCAGCCTTGGGTGGCCCTGGTGACGGCCAGGTCGAGGACCGGCCCGGCGAAGGGCTCGGGGACGGGGACGGGCGGGGCGCCGACCCGGAGGCAGACCTGGCCGTCCGGGTCGCGGGTGACGTCGGCGGCGGTGAGGCGGAGGATGCGGGACAGCGGCAGGCCGTGCAGCAGCATCAAGCTGGCCGCTACTCGGTCCTCGAGCGTCGTGCCGTCGCCGTCGGCGAGGCGGCGGAGCAGGGCAGAGCGCTGTTCGGGGGTGAGAGCCTGGCCTTTGGCGAACTGCGGGACCGGCACGTCCAGGCGGGGCAGGTGGCTCTGCCCGGTCGCCCAGGTGAGGAACGCACGGACGGCCTGCTGGTGGTGGATGCCGTGGGTGAGCCAGTAGGCGTCGATGTCGGCCTGTGTGGTCGCGGCGGGGTCACGGCCGCGGGCGCTGAGCCAGGTGAGGAAGACTTCGGCGGCGCGGAAGCGGTCCTGGGCGTAGGTCCGCGCGGTGGGCCGCATGGGCCTGGCGGCGGCCGCCGCGCGCATCCGGGCGAGCTGATGCCACTGGCCGAACTGCCGCAGCAGCCGCTGGTGCGGATGCCCGTCGAGAGCGGCGAGGCGCTGGTGCAGCCAGGCCTGGTAGTCCAGCAGTTGCTTGTCGGCGGCGGGCAGCACGCCGCAGCTGACTAGCAGATCCCGGACACATATGGCGGTCCGCCTGGCCGGGTAGGTGCCGAGCCCGGCGTGGGTGAGCTCGATGCGGCCGGTGGCCAGGCCGGACAGCAGGGCGCGGACGTGCGGCTTGCGGATCCAGTTCAGGACACGGTCGAGGTCGGGGTCGGCACACAGCGCCTCAGCCAGCGGCGCCAGCGCCGGGCTGGGTCGTCCGGTGCCGTCGTCGAGCAGCCTGCCGAGCCGCCGGGGCAGGCTGCACCGGGCGCAGATGCGGGTGATGCAGTGCTCGCCTTCATAACCGCAGTGCCGGCAGGAGAACTCGCGGGTGATCCCGGCGCACTGGCGGCACCCGGCGACGCCGCCGGCCAGGCGGCCGATGAGCAGCTGCTCTGTCCGGCAGCCGGGGCAGGCGCTGCGGGTCCGCAGCGCCCGGACCAGGCAGCCCTGGCAGATGTGCCCGTCAGGGAACCGCGCCGCGGCGAACCGGTAGTTGCCGCACCGGGCGCAGGTCCGCCGGTAGCCGGGGTTCACGAGCCAGGCTCAAGCCGGGCCCGCCGGGGTCGCGGCGCGCTCGGGTCGGCTGTCCCGCTGCCTGCGGCGGCGGGACGGCGGGTGGCGTTCTCCGCGCTGGTGACGATCAGCTCGGCCGGGCTGGTCTCCAGGATGTCGCATAGGGCGGCCAAGACCGGCAGGGACAGCCGCTCGGGAACCTGGGTGACCAGCCGCCATACCTGGACCGAGGACAAGGTGATGCCCCGCTCGGCCAGCAGCGGCTCGAGGTCGGAGGCGTTGAACAGGCCGCGGGCGGCCATGATCTCGCGCAGCCGCCACTGGTAGCTGACCGTCCGGGTCACCGGCCGCACCGCCATCACCGGGCCCCTTCCGGTGCCAGCGCGGCCCGCGCGGCGGCATCCAGCGCCTTGCGCAGCGTGCGGGTCCGGAAGTCCGACGACACGCAGGTGTAGATCGCCGTGGTGGAGGCGTACTCGTGGCCGGCCTGCTGCTGAATTATCTTTAGCTTGATCAACTTCTCGCTCTCTGACCTGGGCGTCTGCGGTGCGGACAGTGTTCTCAACATGGCTCCTGCCTCTGCTCGGGGGGCTGTTCAGCACGGGCCGATCGTTGCCGAGCTGAGACGACGGCTGGAGGGTTTGCCGGTTCGAGGGATCGGGCTGAGCGTTGCTCGCCGAGGGCGCGGGCGAGCTGGTCACGCAGCCGATGGTTCTCCTCGGCGAGCTGCCGGCTGTGCGTGCTGGCTGCTTCGAGGCGCCGCAGCAGAGACGCATCGGAGGCTCGTTGCCGGATCGGCACGGGTCCGCCCGGTGCTCGCTGCGAGGCTGCTCGGAGTCTCTCGATCTCGGCTCGCAGGTCCGGCTGGGTGTAAAGCCAGGAGCGTGACACTCCGGCCGCGGTCGCCACGGCATCGAAGGTCACCGGGGTGCCTGACTTCTCGGCCTCGCGCAGCGCCTGGACCGCCTTGGCGCGGGTGTACTCGTGGCGGTGCCGGGCGGCGGCCACGATGTGGCGGGTGTTGTCAGCTCGCATCGGCGGCCGTCTCCCGTTCTGGAGCGGAGTCCTCGTCCTTGAGGGCGGTGATGATCCGGTCGAGGTTGCCCAGGACCTGCTGGTTCATCTCGACGAGGCGGAGCTGCCCGCGGGCCGCGGCGGCGGACATGATCTGCAGCACCTGCTGGCGTTGCTGGTGGTGTTGCGGCAGGAACTCGGGCGTGGTCACGAACATCGGGCAGGTCAGGCAGGCGTTGGCGTGCGGGCAGGTCTTCTGCACCGGGAGCCCGCAGAATCCGTTGGGCAGCGCCTGGGTTACGCGCCCGAGACGCTGTTTGGCCCAGCTGGCCTCGGCGAGCGGCCCGTCCGGGGAGACGGTGACGGTCTCGCCGCGGGCGTTGACCTTGCGGGCCTTTTCCCAGTGGCGGCGGACGGTGCTGTCGTGCAGCCGGGCGTAGTGGGCCGTCATCTCACCGGAGGAATGATCAAGGAGGACTTGTACGACTTCTTGCGGGACGTCGCGGTTGATCAGCCTGGTCGCGAAAGTATGGCGCCATTGGTGGGGGGTCAGGTGCACGGGCCGGCCGTGCTCGTCGCGGACGTCGCAGCGCTGCAGCCAGTCGTTCAGCTGTCCCCGGTAGGAGTGGGTGGTCAGCTGGCGGACGCCGTCGGGGTTCATCCGGGGCGCGGGGAACAGCCACCGCCCGCCGTCCGGCCAGTGGTCCAGGATCCGGCTCTGCTGCTCTGTGATCTGCTGGTCGAGTTCCTCGTCGATGGGGACGAGCGCTTCGCGCTTCATCTTGTTGTTGTAGTAGCGCAGGTAGGGTGCCCCGTCGGCGTCACGGATGACGCACTCCGGCCCGATCTTGGTGGCGTCTCCGACCCGGAGCCCGCAGCGCGTCAGGATCAGGGTGAGCAGCCGCCCCTCGGGGTTGCGCCAGCGGTCGAGGTTGGCGGGCTGTTCGACTTGGGTCATGACGTGCTCGGCCAGGCCCCGGGGCAGGCGCTTGGGGGGCCTGGGGAGGTCGTCGGGGTAGAACGTCGCGCTGACCGGGAGGGTCTGGTCCCATTCGTGCCGCCGGACGGCGTAGAAGAAGGCGTTGAGCGAGGCGATGTCCCGGTTGCGGGAGCGGACGGCCCGCGGGTCGAGCGCGAGATCGGCCAGATAGCGCTCCAGCAGCGGCCGGCTGAGGTCAGCGAGGCGGCCTGCGCAGACATCGGGCCTGGCCAGGAAACCGGCGAACCTGGTGAGCGCAAGAAGGTCGATGACGGCCTGGTTGACGCTGCGGCCGATGCTCAGCCGCCAGCGGGCGAACCGTTTAGCCAGATCCCGGAGCCACTGCTGGGGGATGCGGTCGAACCGCAGGCGCGGCCGGCCTTCTATCCCCAGCCGCCGCAGCTCCCAGACATCGCGGGGGAACTCTGCCTCCCAGCCGGTCCCGACCTGCAGATCCTCGACGTGCGCGTGCGCGTAGCGCAGGAAGGCAAGCTGCCCGTTCTGATCGTGCCTGGCGTTGAGGTTCTCGTCGAAGAACGCCGCCCAGCGCGCGGCCGGCCAGTCCAGCAGGGACGTGACGCTGCTGGCTGCGGCCAGGGTGATGGTGCGGCGGACGGTCCCGCTTGTGGTGTTGGCGTGGCGCTCATCGTGGCGGCATTGCAGGGCGTACTGGAGCTCCAGCTTGAGCTGCCGCCGGCCGGCCAGCGGGCGGAAGTCGAACCGGTCATCGCCCTTGGACTGGCAGATCACGATGAACTCATCGATGTCGGGGCGGCCCGCGAACTCCCAGCGGGACTTGTGGTTGACGCAGAAGGGCGAGTTCCCTTGCCTCCACAGGGTGCAGAACGACAGCAAGCAGCCCGCGTGCTCTTCATCGGCGATGGCGGGCAGGGATGCCAGCCAGGCCGGGCGGTCTGGCTTCCCGGCGCGTTCCCAGAAGCCGTGGTGACGGACGCAAAGGCCCCGCCGGGCACCGCCGAAGCGGCATCCTGCGACCACGCATTCGGTCAGCTCTTTGCGGCCGAGAAGATCGGGACAGGTCGAGGCCGCGAAGACCTCCATGTCCGGGCACCCGTCCTGTTTCCACCGGTAGTAGTGGCCCCGGCAAAGCTTGCGGGTCCATGGCATCCGCAGGCACCCCGCCACCCGGCAGCGCCCGGCGTTGAAAATCAGCGCCCCTGGCCCGGGGACCAGGATGTCGACCCGGAACTCTGGCCGGACCACGGCCATCAGCCTGGCCAGCAGCCCGCTGCCATCGGGCGCCGGGCCCGGAGCGGGACGGCCGGTTACCACCGCACTTCCCGGCCGGTCAGGAAGCCTGCAGCCTCCAGGGCACGGCGGGCGTCTTCGGCGGTGAGGTGGCCATACACGTCCATCGTGGTCGCGATCGAGGAGTGTCCGAGCAGGGAGGAGACGACTTCGATCGGCGCGCCGCCGCGCAACAGCCTGGTGGCGTAGGCGTGGCGATACCAGTGCGGGTCGAAGTCGATCCCGGTCCGGCGGCGCAGCCGCAGCACCAGGTCATAGACGGCCGCATAGGTCAGCGGCCGGCCGTGCTGCCCGGCCCACAAAGCCACGAACACGTAATCCGAATCGAGGTCGCCGTACTCGCCATGCAGGTAGTCGGCATACAGCCGCATCAGCGAAGCGCTGACCGGGATCGTCCGCGATGACGGGGACTTGGCCCGGGCCCGGTTGTCGTTGACCCGGCGGACCACGGTCAGCTCCTGCTCGGCGGCCGCCAGGTCTTCGTGACGGAGCCCCAGCGCCTCGCCAATCCTGACGCCGCTGTCCCACAAAACCGAGAGCAGGAAGCGGTCCCGCAGCCGGTCACAGGCGTCGAGGAGCGCCTGGACCTGGGCGGCCGTCACCAGCTTGGGGTGCTGCCGGGGTGTCTTCAGCTTGATCGTGCGGCGCCGTCCGGGTTCGCCCCCGCTGAGATGGTAGAGGAACGGTTTCCATCCCGGGCGCCGCTGCCGTACCGGCTGGAGCTCGGTAACCAGGTCGCCCAGGTCGACGCCGTGCCGGGCATGGAAGACACAGAAGCTGCTGACTGCCGAAAGCTTGCGGTTGACCGTGGCCGTCCCGCAGTGGTGATCGGCTGAGGGCAGCAGCGCGACCCGGCCGTCCCGGCCCGATGGCGGCAGCCGTAGCCATGCGACGAACTCGCCGAGGTCCTCCAGCCGGACCTCCCGCCAGTCCAGGCCCCGCTGATCGAGGAACACCAGCCAGTCCTTCAGATCGTGGGCATAGGCCTTGATCGTGTTCGGGGACCGCTCGATGTCGGTCAGATAGGCCAGATAACGCTCGACCGGCTCGACCGGGCCGTCGTCGTCGCCCAGTACCGTCCAGGACTCAAGCGACGTGGCGGGCATCAGGACCCGTTGAACAAGCATCGAACCTCCGGGGAATTCGCGTGATGGATGGCGGTAGATAACCACCTCCACCACGAAGATCCGCACCGGTCAAAGGC
>JBKQQQ010000918.1:0-2573 GCA_052144275.1 Streptosporangiaceae bacterium | reverse complement strand
CGGCCAGGCCTCTCGGCGGCCCCGAACGCGCCATCCGCGCGGAGCCCGTGACCGCGCGGCCCTGGCGCTGAGCCTTGCGCTCCATGCGCTGGATCTGCCGCTTATCCCAGGCCTGCAGGCGCGCCATGGTGCTGGCCCGGTTGTCCTGGCCGATCCCCCTCAGCGCCCCCAGCACGATCGCGGCCACGGCCACCTTCTCATAGAAGCGGCGGCTTCGCAGCACATGACCCACCACGCCCAGCCCGACCAGCCCCAGCGCCGCCTGACCGTCAAAGCCCGAGTTCCCCGGCTGCGCCGCCGACCTGCTGCTGCCCGCCGCGATGGCCAGCGGCGGCCTCCCGGCACCCTGCCCTGATCTTGACATGTCGCCTCCCTGCCCTGAAGCGCCCGCGCACACTGCCAGCGTGCCGCGCGATGAGGCTTCCCTGCATCACCCTCGACGGGGTGACCCTTCCTGGGCGGACGAGGTTCACTCCTGCCCCGTCTTCCCGAAAGGCGCCGATCCCTTGCGAATGGGTTCCGGTCTAGGCTGGCGAAGCTTGGGTGCCGAGAACCTCGTCCACGTCGGGTCTGGGACACCAAGCCCGCACTATCGCACCAGGAGGACGTCCCCGCCTCAACCGCATCCCGCAGAACAGGCGCCTCCCGGGCGTTGTCCTATTACTACGCCGGACACGCTGCTGCGCTGGCACCGGCGGCTGGTCCGCTGGCGGTGGACCTACCCCCACCGGGAGGACGCCCGCCTATCGCCCGGCTCGCGGTGCTGATCAGGCAGATGGCGCAGGAGAACCCGGGCTGGGGCTACAAGCGGATCCAGGGCGAGTTGCTCGGCCTCGGCCTCGGCGTCTTGTTCTTCGTGTCGGCGGGCGCCAGTTCCGCCTATCTCACCGTCAGCGAGGTCTTCCCGATGGAGACCAGGGCGCTGGCGGTGCTCCGCGTATTCGGCTGGCTCACCCTCCTCGCCCGTTCTGACCGGGCCAAAGACGCCGAGATCGGCTGGTGCCGGATACGGGACGGTCACGAACCAGTTAAGAGGCTTCTCACTTGTCTCAAGCTATGTCTCCGAGCCTGGCACGGCGCGGCTGCTGAGGTCTACGTTGCCTGTAAACAATCCCTGCCTGGAGAGGAGAATATTCATGAAAAGACCAAGGCTGCGCCCGACACGGTCGGCCGTGATCGCGGGCGTGGTGACGCTCGTGCTAGCAGGGGGGACAGCGGCGGCCGCGGCGGTCATAGCCAGCGGTCCGGTGGATAGTTCCGGTGTTATCCACGGCTGCTGGACCAATGCCTCGCTTAACGGCTCGCATGCTTTCATCCTCCAAGACGCGGGAACCTCATGCCCGAAGGGCACCACTGCGATCTCCTGGAACCAACAAGGCCCCGCAGGACCGACCGGCCCGGCAGGACCCTCGGGAGCCGCAGGCCCGTCGGGAGCCGCAGGCCCGTCCGGACCCGCAGGCCCGTCCGGACCGGCGGGGACAGTGTCGTCGCTTGACCAGCTGAACGGGATTCCCTGCAACAGCGGAGCGGGAACAACGCAGCTGTCCTACGGCAGTGGCGGAGCTGTGACGCTGACCTGCGCCACGCCGACGCCGACGCCGACCATTAATCCCACCCCGAACAACAACGCAGCAAACCCAGTCAACGTCGGCGACCTGAACTGCGGAAATTCCGCAACTGAACAAGGCGTCAACATCAACGGCTCCAACGCCTGGTACCAGGTCACCTTCACCGACACGCTCTGCCCAAGCGGCCTGACCATCACCCTGTCCGGCAATACCGGCGACGTGTTCGACGTGCAAACAAGCGCGGCGGGAGGCACCCTGACGACCGGGGTAACTAACTTCACCGAGACAAACGGCGGGACGTACCTCATTCACGTCTACGGCGGCAGCGGAGCGAATTTCCAGCTCCTCTTCAGCCTGTAACATCAGCGGTTTGTCGTAACGATCAGCTTCCCTTTTTCTTACAGAGGACCATGCTGTGCAGCCAGCTAGCCCTGGCCGGGCAGACGAGCTAAGGCCCAAGGCGCGACGCCAAGGGCCTTAGCAAGCTCCGGGAATGAGCGGCTTGATGGCCTCCTCACGACATCCTTGAACGTCCTGCCGGGCATCAGCAGAGCTGCCATGCCGCGGTTGGCCTGGACCTCGCGCCAGTCTCGTTTCGGGCTGATCGGCGTCCTTCCGTGAGCGTGTGCCGCCGAGGTGAACCCCCTACGGGTGTGAGTGTCAGGAGCCCTCATCGGCGAGCGCCTGCCGCGTGGGCGATTAGGATTCAGGCTCTGACCGGATGGTTCTTGATGGACGCCAAGTAGCGCACTGCCGTGCCCGGTCAAGCCGAACGGCTCCGAGGCTTCTCTCCGTTGACGCTGGTGGTGCACTGGGATCAAGGACGCCTGCGTCGCCGACGGTACCCGCTCGGTCGCTCGCCGATCTCTCCGCCCGCCCCGTCCTGGAAGAGATTCGGGACCGCGTCGTACACGTCAGCGAGCACGCTGCGGCCGGGAAGGTGCAAGATGAGTCAAGGCGCCGCTCGGGGATCGCCGTCCGCGCCTGTGGCGGTGGCTGACGCCG
>JBKQQQ010000917.1:0-8502 GCA_052144275.1 Streptosporangiaceae bacterium | reverse complement strand
GTCTCTCCCGGCTCGACCTCGGTGTCGTCGCCGTACTCCAGCACCTGAACCCGCTCGATAGCGTCAGCGGGGAAGGCCGACTTCACCCGCTCCTCGATGCGGTCAGTCACTGTTTGATCCATGTCATTCTCCGGGTGTTGCTCGTCATTCGTGTGTTGCTCATATAAGAAGCGTAACACGTGTTAGCCGTAGTGCCGACGTAAGGCGGATGCGTGGGCGCGGGCTGATCGAGAAGCGGCTCAGTTCGAGCGGCGCTGACGGTTCCGGGTTGCAGTTTGGGTTGCAGTTCACCACCGTCCAGCGCCGTCCCCCAAGGACCGATTAAGGACGGCGGTCCAGGTTGAACTGATCCGGACGGCGGCGACCCGAGCTGCTAATGCGGTTTGGGTCGGCAGCAAACTGTCGGCTGTCGCGAGAGCCGATCTTGCTAACGGATTTGCTAACAACGACGTTGGACGAACCCGGACGCGACTGAACCAGGCCGCCGTCTGCAAGCCTCGAGAGCAGGCCGGTTTGACTACTACGGACTGACCTGGACGACCGAAATCTTGCTACGGATCAGAAGGTTGGGGGTTCGAGTCCCTCCGAGCGCGCCACGATCTCCCCAGGTAGACGCGCTAATCACTCCTCGTCTTCGTTGTCATCTGACCGAATTTTGGCCGCAGATTCGTCGCAGGTCAGGTGCGCGTTACGGCCGTAGTCGTCTCACAACTCGCCAGGCGGCTGGCATGCTCTTGCCCATGATCGATGAGGGCAAGCAGCGCCGGGATGTCCTGTCCGGCCCGTGGCCGCACCAGCAGCCCCGGTATGCGGACCCCAAAGCAAGCCTGCATGGCAGCCTGCGTGAGGTGCGCGAAGTGCTGCTCTGGAAGCTCGCAGGGCTCTCTGAGTATGACATCCGCCGCCCGCTGACCCCCACCGGGACGAACCTACTCGGCCTGGTCAAGCACCTGTCGATCGGCGAGGCCAGGTACTTCGGAGAGGTCTTCGGGCGTCCGTTCCCCGAGCACCTTCCCTGGTGGGACGCCGACGCCGAGGACAACGCCGATATGTGGGCCACCGAGGAGGAGACGCGCGCCGAGATCGTTGACCGCTACCGGAGCGTGTGGGTACACGCGGACGCGACGATCGACGCCCTCGACCTCGACGCGCCCGGGCGGGTGCCCTGGTGGACGTGGAGTCCCGACGTCGTGCTTTTCAATATCCTGGTCCACATGCTCACGGAGACGAGCCGGCACGCCGGGCATGCCGACATCCTGCGCGAGCAGCTTGACGGCGCAGCCGGGACAGAGGCCGAAGGCTCGAACCTGCCCGAGCACGACACGGACTGGTGGGAGAACTATCGCGCGAGGGTCGAACGGGCCGCAAGGGCGGCCGAGCCGGACAAGCCTTGACTGCGCCGGTGCTGCCTGGCCTCATCTGATCCTGCAAGCCGTTGGCAGAAATGGCGCGCCCGGAGTGCCGCCGACCCAGCCGAGTGCCACGCAGGAACCCCTTTAATGCACCCGGACAATGCACCCGGACCTGCCTAAGCCCAGCTGATCGTTGACGTTTTGTCTTCAGGTGATGCTTGACGGTTTCTAGGGTCTGGCGGGATTGCCGCGCTGACCGCTCCGCTTGCTGGCTCGGCCTGCGGCAGAGCTAGCCGATGTGTGGGAGAGTATCGCGTCCACCACCTGGTCGAGGGGCTGCCTGGCGTCGATGGGGATCGCCCCGAATGCGCGCAAGCGGTCCTGCAGTTCCGGCAGCTTGCGGCATAGGTATTCGCGAGTGTCCCCGATGCGGCCCCAGTCGTTGTTTTGCCGCGCATTTATTCGTGCCAGCATGGTGGGCTCGTCGATCTCCAGCAGGAACACCTGAGTGAAGCGGCCGGCCAGCTCTTGCTCGTTGTCCGCTCCGCCGCAGACGTACAGCGTCGCTGGTGCTGCAGCCTGGATCAGTTCGTCCAGGCGGGCCGGATTCCATGCCCAGCTGTGCCAGGAAAGCCAGGCAAAGTCGGGCTCTTCCGGCTCTTCCACTACGTTGCCGGAAGCGTCAACGGACCGCGCTAGCAACGGGTCGTCGTCGGCATCGATGGCTGCCAGGCCGCGGCGGGCAAGCACGGCGGCGATGGTGGTCTTCCCGGCGCCGGAACAGCCTGTGATCTGGACAGCGCTCATCGGTGTCTATAGTCGGCCAGCTCTGATGGCGGGCGCAAACGAGTTTGTGATCCCGCGCGGACGCGGGCGGATTCCCGTTCTCGGGCTCCAGCCGGGCTGGCCTGCCCCGGACAGCTGCCGGTGCCGCAGCGGGGTCCGCGTGGAGCGCCCGCAGCGCGCAGCGCGAGGACGAACGCCGAGACGGAGCTGGACGACGTGTGGTCTTCAGGCCCGGCCGAGCAGCAGGAGTAACCGCAGCCCGTCGGCAGGAAAGCCGCACAACCGCCGGCTGGTGCGCGCGGGCAGCCGGCCGTAGAATCGAGGGTCGATGACTTGCAACGTCTCGCTTTCAATCTGTGGCGACGTCGAGCGGCCCGCTTGCCTCGCACTAGCAGAGCTGCGCTCTCTGATGGACGCCGAGTTGGTCGCGGACTTTCACTGCCACGAAGGCTGGAGCCGGCTCGGCGAGCGCTGGCGCGGAGTGCGGCTCCGGACCCTGCTCACGCTCGCTGGCGCTGCCGACGCGGCCGGCTATGTCACGGTCGGCTCCGGCGAGTACACCGCCGTGCTCACCCGCGAGCAAGCGGAGGATGAGCGGGTGCTCCTT
The DNA here is from genome assembly GCA_052144275.1 of Streptosporangiaceae bacterium. GTDB lineage: Bacteria > Actinomycetota > Actinomycetes > Streptosporangiales > Streptosporangiaceae > Palsa-504. The sequence goes on along the minus strand of JBKQQQ010000917.1, from coordinate 5,757 downwards.
GCGCTCGAGCACGAAGGAGCCACGAGCCCCCGGCGCGCCGGCTTCCCGCGGCTGGTCGGACCCTCCGAGTGGGACTGCTTCCTGAGCGTCAAGTCGGTGGACCGGATAGAGGTCACACGCCAGCCTCAGCGGGCGACCGCGGCGACGATTGCGCTCGCCCGGCTCGAACGCTAAGCAACCATCACGCGTGCAGCCGGCCCGCGCCGTGACGAGTACTCGATCTGCGCGGCCGCCGCTCCCGAAACGGTCTTCACCGTCCGCGCATACGGGGACACCGCACCAGCTTACAGGCCAGCCTTAGTGCGCAACTTTAGCAATCGCAACCAGCGAACCCGCAGGTCAGCGCACCACAAGATCGATCAAGCGCAAATCGTGGCCCAACTCGGGTGACACGGACCAGGCCGGCGATTCAGGCGACCCCGACGCGGCGCGTGGCGAGGTTCCGTGCCGCCTCAATAGCGACCGACACGGCTGCTTCCCGCATGTCCGGGGCGATGTCCATCGGCTCGGCATTGATGAACTCGACGTCGGTGATACCGATAAACCCGAAGATCGCCCGCAGGTACGGCTCCTGGAAGTCATAGGCGTGCATCGGGCTCGCCGGGGCGTAGTCCCCGCCGCGGGAGGTGACGCATATCATCCTTTTACCGTGGACAAGCGGGACTACCTGGCCGATCTCGTCGTAGCGGAACACATAGCCGGGCTGGATGATGCAGTCGATGTAGTACTTCAGTGCATACGGGATGCTGAGGTTCCACATTGGCGTCGAGATCAGGTATGCGTCTGCGGATAGGAAGTGCTCGATGAGCGACTCGATCTGGCTCCATGACTCGACGTGATTCCTGTCGATCGGCTGCCCGATCATCAGCGTGTATTTGGCCTTAATGTTGTCCCCGGCGACCGCAGGCAGATCATGGTTGTAAAGGTCGACGACGTCCACCGTCATGTCGGCGTGCTGAGCCCGCAAGCTCTCCACAAAGGCCGCTGATACCCGCAACGTGCTGGACTGCTCGCCCCTCGGGGTTGCTACCACATGCAAAAGTTTCACTTGCCCCCCAGCCCTTGGCCATATCTGGGATGGCCAGTTGTGGTGATCATGGCACAGGAGCAGGCAGACGGCAAATGCGCAGTCACGGGGCCGCCCACCAGGGCAACCGCTGGCCGACGTGACCGCCATAGCAGCAGCGCCTATCAGAACCCCACATTGCCGGTAATCCGAGCAAAGGCCACACCTGAGCACATGCAGCAACAAAGTGCAGCAACCATGCTGACACCCGTCGATTCCAGATCGACGCCATCGACCCGGCCACCTGCGTAAGCGACCGTCACTGACCTCATTGCCGATAGTTCGCATCGAGGGGCAGGTACGCCCGTGCCAGCTGCGGGCCAGAACGAGAGCCCGTCAGCCGGTCACTCACGGGCATTAGCAGAGCGCCCGGAACCTGCATGCCTGGGCGCAGACTGGTACGGGAAGGTACTGAGCAGCCGGTGGCAAGGGCCACGAATGCTGGCCCATTCCGAACCGAGTTGCGGCAGATCTACACACTTGCAGTCTGCGCGGCACTTGCCCGGTATTAGCTATTGCGCCCCCGGCTGCTGCATGAGGCTCAATAGGTCAATGTGGAATAAGAGGGCTCGGGCAGACACGCCAGGGGTCAGACCCGGGCTTGCCGCATCGCGGTCATTGCAGCGGGGATCCGCGCCAGGCAGGCATCCACGGCGGCGAGCATCAACGGCAGCGCCCGCCGGTGTTCCTCAAGATCCACCGAGGGCACGAGGTCGGCTGCGCCGCACCGTTCCAGCGTCCCGGTGATGTCGGCCAGCTGCGCCGCGATCCACCTTCTGGGGTCAGCCGTGAGTTCGTCGTCGAAAAAGCGGTCGCCGACGTCGTTGTTCTCAAACTGCGGGTGATAGTGGAGGCATGGCGTTCCGGGATCGGACAGCACCATGAACAGGTCCGCCCGCCACAGCCCGCCGTCACTCATTGGCAAGACCGTGAATCCAGCCGCCCCCGCGCGGTGATTGCGGCCTTCTACCTGTTCGAGGCGGCGTATATCGATCCGGGCGCCCCCTTCGATGGCCTGGTCGCGCTGTTCCCAGTACCGCACGATGATGGCCACTCGCCCGTTCACGAAGACAAACTTCATGACCCTACCTTTCTTGAAACTGCCGAGACCGACCGGTCCCGGTCATTAGCACCGAAGTCCACAAGGAACCAGAGGCGTGCTCTGCCCGCTGGCGTGCCCGCCTGCAATCCCAGGCACCGGGCGGACCCGGCGTCGCAATGGAGACTGAGGGGCACGGGATCGGGTGTACCCGGCCTCGGGGCGGGCTAGTCCCGCTGGAGGCGAGCCCGTCAGGACAGCAGGTGGGGTAGTTCAGCGCGCGGCAGTCCAGTCCCGCGGGGAGTCCTGATCTCCTGGTCTGTTCAGCACTGAGCCTCGCGGCACGGGGTTAGCTGGAACGTGCCCAGGTCCGGTACGGTCACGCTGGCTATATTCTCGAGAGGAGGGCTGATGATCAGCGCCCCGGTCTGCTCGTTGATGATGCCAGCGCCTTTGTCCATAGGATCGCAACAGGTGGGCATAGGAACCATCACGCTAACCAAGGTGGCTTCTGTTCCCGTTCCCGTCCGGGCACTGGCAAAGTGCGGTGGATTGAGAATCCAGCCGCCCAGGTAGCGCACCCGTTGAAGGTTTCCTCGCTGCGGAACAGCCCATAGATGCGGCCGGGATCGGGAAGCAGGCGCGCGGTGAACGGCGCAGAGCGGCCATCTTTGAGCGTGACGGTGCCCGTGATGGCCCGGGCGCTCACGGTCGCCACCAAGTGCGCTGCGTGGGCATTGGTGATGTCGATGCCGGTCTGTAAACCGCGGCGCGTGATGGCGCTGCACAGCATCATCGCAAGACTTTGCTGCCGTTCGCGCCGATGAGATTGGCCACGAGTGCTGGGGCCGTCGCTGGCTTGACTTCTACGTCGGCGCCTAGGGCTATGAGCAGCGGCATGAGGGATGGCGGATCGGGGTGCTCAATCTGGACCGACTGGAGGATGAGCCCGGGTGGCGCTGATCTGGCGGGGTGTTCGGTGTCGCCCCAGCAGATGAGGAACGGGACCAGGCCGTCGGCCAGCGCGCCGCCCGCCCCGCGCCACCGCAGCGTCGTCCCGGCTGGCCCGACTCGATGCCCGTCGCTCACCTCGCCGGGGTCATAGCCGTGGCTGCGGGCCTCAGCGACCGACCGGTCGATGTCGTCGCAGGCAAGCGCCCAGCCAACCAGCCCTCCGTGGGTAACGCCATCGACTCCGAGGGGACGAGGCCCGGACGGCTCGGACTGCTCGGGATCAGGAGCGATGATTTCCAGGTACGTCCGGGGGCCGAGCCCGAGCAGCGCGTTGTGCGTCCCGAGACCAATGTGCTTGCCACCAGCCTGGGCCCGGACGCCGAAGCGTTCCTCCAGGTCGGCGACTGCCGCGGCCAGATCCGGGGCGGCGTAGATGAGATGGTCAACCAGCACTTGAACCTCGCTTCGATAATGTGACGCAGCTGGAACAGGTGGCCCGAAGGTAGGTCGCAGCAGTCTTACAGACGGGCTGAGCGCTTGATCATGCCCGATATGCGCCCAAGTTAGCCCGCCGCGCTGCGTCCGCCTGCGCAGGGTGTGGTTCTCGGTTTCCTGCAAAGCGGTCCTACAAGTGCTTGGCCTTGCTCCCACGCGACCACGCGCGAACCATGGAAGTCGGCGGAGTAAACAATCCGGTATCGGATCGTGCGTCTGGCGCAGACAATCCCAGCACCAGCATTCCAGGAACGAAAGCCATCGTGCTGGGCAGCATCATCCACATGACGATGAGCAGCCCGCCAGTGACCAGGAATATGGGCCGCCAGTGGGCCCGCACCGTCCATGCGAGCCATCGGAACGGCCTGGGGCGTGTGACGCCCGGGACCCCCGGAGCACTGTATCGCTCGGCTGGGCGGACGGACTGCTTCCACACAACCAGCTTCCGGCGACGCGGCCGCATTCTCATTACAGCCTCCATCCCACTGGAAGGCCAGCGCCGCCTATCACTCTGCGTGCACTCATGAGTACGCTTCCACGGCGGCCAGCGTGCGAGCGGAAACGTGGGTGTTCATGGCCAGGAACCCAAGCTCCGCTGTGACCGCGGCAGCGGGTTAGAGCCATCAGATGCCATAGCCTCGCAGCAGCAGGTGCCAGTAGAGCCAGGGCAGCCCGTAGCGCTTGAGCAGCCACATGTCGTAGCGCTCCCTGGTGGTGTCGATCAGCGGGAGCGAAGGCCGCGGCTGGAGCGTGTAGTCGAACTCCGCCAGCACCATCCGGTTGCGCGCCGTGGTGAACGGGCATGCGGCGTAACCGTCGTAACGTGCCTGCAGCGGCCGATTGCGAAGTGAGGCAAGCAGGTTGGCGGCGACCACCGGCGCCTGACGACGGACCGCGGCCCCGGTCTTGGAGTTAGGGGTGTTCCCGGCGTCGCCGAGAGCGAAGACCGAGGGGAACCGGACATGCTGCAGGGTGTGCTTGTCGACCTCCACGAAGCCGGCGGGGCTGGTCGCGTCGGCGAGCGGACTGGCCTTGATCCAGTCGGGGGCGCTCTGCCGCGGCGCCACATGCAGGGCGTCGTAGCTGATGACGTCCGTGACGCCGGTGGCGGTATCGAGCACCGACACCTTCCTGGAGTCGCCGTCGATCTCGGTGACCTCGGTGTTGAACCGCACGTCGATGCCGTATTTCTTGACGGCGCTTTCCAGGGCGCGGGCGAACACCGGCACCCCGAACAGCCCGCCGCCCGGCATGGCGAGCACGACCTGGATGTCGCGGAGGACTCCGCGGGCACGCCAGTGATCCGCGCACAGGTAGGCGATCTTCTGCGGAGCCCCCGGGCACTTGATAGCGCCGGCCGGCATGGTGAACAGCGCGGTCCCGCCCCGCAGGTCCCGCATGACCTCCCAGGTCTTCGGTGCCAGCCGCAGGTCGTAGTTGGAGGAGGCGAACGGCGTGCGCATCGCTTCGGGCATGCCGGGGGTGGCGTCCCAGTCGAGCTGAATACCCGGCGCCATCACCAGCCGGTCATAGCTCAGCACTCGCCCGCGGGTCGTGGTGAGGTGCTGTTGCACGGGGTCGACGCTTACGGCGCTGTCCAGGATCCAGGTCACCCCCTTGGGGATGAACGATGCCTGGCCGCGCACCGTTTTCGTCATCTCTACCAGGCCGCCGCCGACCAGCGTCCACAGCGGCTGGTAGCAGTGCAGAGGGCTCGGCTCGACGAGGGCGACATCGTCGACTCCGGCCCGGCGCAGCCGGGCGGCAACGCTGATTCCTGCCTGGCCGCCACCGACGATGACGACGCGGTGATGCTGGCGAGTGCTGGCCGGACGCGCGCCAAGCGACGCTGAACGTGACACGGTTGATCTCCTGACGACGAGGCGGTTCGGGATGCGGTTCAGAACGCGCCGCTACATCCGCCGTCGTCGGTTACGAAGATGCTGCCGGCCAGCAGGCAGCGCTCAAGGAAGAGGAGCCGTGCTGAGACACGCTGGCCAGTGGTCACCCGCGCAGTCCACCGGTTGCCCCGCCTGAACGGTACGGACCAAGGTCCCGGCTGAGTGGGACCTTCGGCCTGGTCACGCTCGGTTTCTCCGGCCGCGGGCACCGCGGCAGTGAGACCGGGGCGTTTCCGCGGAGACGTTTGGCAAATGCCTATAGCAATTTCATAGGAAGATTCCTATTACGACGCCGAAGCTCG
>JBKQQQ010000916.1:0-5045 GCA_052144275.1 Streptosporangiaceae bacterium | reverse complement strand
GACCGAGCGCGAACTCGACGTGCTGCGGCACGTCGCCCGCGGCCTATCGAACGCCGAGATCGCCGCGACCCTCTTCATCAGCGAGGCCACCGTCAAGACTCACCTCGCCCACACGATGACCAAGCTCGGCTTGCGTGATCGCGTCCAGGCCGTAGTCCTCGCCTACGACACCGGTCTAAGACGGCCCGGCGACATGACCAGATAACACCGCGCTCCGCGAGACCGGAGATCAAGGCCGATCGGCAGGCACCCGGCCGCCCCTCTTCCGCCAGCGCGCGACGCAGGAGGGAATCGATCTGGGCGTTTGTGCTGCGCAGCTCGTCAGCGGCCCACTTGGCCAGGGCATCGTGAACGGCTGGATCCAGCCGGAGCAGTATGCCCTTGCGCTCGATCACCGCGTTACCGTGCCCGCCGTCACTGGTAGCAGCGCTGAATACTGCTGCAGGAGCGCTGTAGTCGGAGCTGCTAGCTCCACTGTGAGGCGTTTTCCCTGGTCAGCGCGCCCAGCAGGATTCGAACTCGCGACCCGCTGCTTAGAAGGCACCTCCGGTGGGTGCCTGGAGGTGGCCTGAGGTCGCCTGACGCGGGGTTTAACTGCGTCGATGGTGGCTGACAATGGCTCAGCGTCGCCTGAAAACTGTCAGCGGTGGCTCCCCACTTGGCTCCCTTGGATCTTCGTTACCTTCACCAATGTTCGAGTGAACGAAAAAAGTATCGATAGTGCGGTCGTCTCCGCGAACCATGACCGACCCCCAGACAAGTCACTCCAACCATCAGCGAGTTGCGGAAACAAATGGCATCACGCTGAGTGATAAAAGAAGTCGGAGAGAACGCGCGCGGAGCCGCCGTTATCTGGAGTCCCAATCTGGGTGTCCTCGCTGTAGCCGCCGCGGGTGTTTTGTGTGCATTTTGCTGCCTGGTGGACGCGTTACCTGGACAGTGTCTCCGCCGCAGACCCGGCGCGAAATCCCCTTGTCGCTGCTGCTTTTAGAACTAAGCGGCTACCGCGTGAACACTGTTCAGCTACATGTCAACGCCGCAGACGTCCTGGTCAGGCGCGGCATAGACAGGGACGGCTCCAGATAACCGCCCGATCTGGACGGGTGCTCGGTCGCTGTCGCGGTCCGTCGGCACCGCGCGCGAATGGGTGATCTGTTCATTCCGCGATGGTCGCGATGGTGTAGTCATTGCCGGCCCTTGACCGGGTGCGGCCTGGCTGGCCAAGCTGAACCTGTTCAGCGTGTGGTCGATTCCTGTCCGTAACAGCGATATCGCGGTGACGGTGACCTGGTGTCCTCTCGCCAGCGTCGCCTGCTTCTGGTGCGAGATCCTGGCTTGTTCGGCGGGCTTTACCGCGAGGACATCGATGAGGCCAGGATGATCAAGAAGTCGCAGAGCCTGAGCCGGGTCGCCTGACCGATTTGCGGGCCTGCCATGGGGGCGCTCGCCTCTGCTGAGCCCGGCCGCCTCGTCAGGGGGTGCCTGGGCTCTTGGTGCTTCGGCCCGCGGGCTGAACCGGCCGGGGTCTGGGGACCTCCGGCCCTGGCGGTATCGGGGTGACGCGAGGAGCTTAGGCCGCGGAGGAGGCAACGATGGCTATCGTAGACAGTGCCGTGCACGACGCTGCGGAACCGGCTGGATATCCCCGGGAGTGGGAGTTCGACGGGTTGCTCAGGAACGGCGAGGCGGTCGTGGTCCGTCCGATCCGGCCGGCCGACGCGCCGGCGCTGGTCGGGCTGCACGGGGCCGTGTCGCCCGGCACGCTGCACCGGCATGTTCTGCTGACTGGCCGGACCCTCAGCCTGGAGACGGCGGCCGGTTTCAGCGAGGTGGACTACGACGCCCAGATGGCCTTCGTTGCGCTGGTGTCGGGCGAACTGGTCGCGTTGGCCAGCTATGACCGCCTCGACGCGCCCGTTCCGGCCGCTGAGGCAAGCTTCATGCTCGCTGACGCCTACCAGGGCCAGGGCGTGACGACGTTGCTGTTCGAGAGCCTGTCAGAATACGGGCGGGCCAGGGGGATCCTGCGGTTCATCGCCGAGGTGAAGGCGCAGAACACGGCCTTGCTTGAGATCTTCGCGGCCACCGGGCTGCGCTGCACCCGGCGGGGCGGCACGGAGACGGTGCGGGTCGAGATCGACCTGCGGCCGACGGCGGCCTACCGTGCGTCGTGCGATCGGCGGGAGGCGATCGCGGAGGTTGCCAGCGTCGCGGCTGTCCTGCGGCCGCGCTCGATCGCGGTGGTCGGGGCCGGGCGCCGTCCGGAGAACGTGGGGCATCAGGTGGTCCGGTCCCTGCTGGTTGGTGACTTCTCGGGAACTGTCTACCCGGTCAATCCCGCGGCGCGGGCGGTCTGCGGCGTGCCCGCGTTTCCGGCGTTGCTGTCGATACCCGAGCCGGTTGACCTGGCCGTCGTCGCGGTTCCCGCCGCGGCGGTCCCCGGCGTGATCGATGAGGCCGCCTCGGTCGGCGTGCGCGCCGTCACGATCATCACCGCGGGCTTCGGCGAGACGGGTCGCTCTGGCGCGGCGGTCGAGACCGGGCTGTTGAGCGTGGCCCGCAGGCACGGGATGCGGATCGTGGGCCCGAACTGCCTGGGCGTGATGAACACCGATCCCGCTGTGCGGATGAACGCCACGTTCGCCTCGCTGGACCCGCTGCCGGGGCACGTGGCCTTGGTTTCGCAGTCCGGCGCGGTCGGGATCGTGCTCAGCGAGCAGACCCGCGCGGTAGGCCTTGGCCTGTCGGCCTTCGTGTCCGTCGGGAACAAGCTTGATGTGAGCCCGAACGACCTGTTGTGCTTCTTCGAGGACGATGAGCGGACCTCGGTGGTGGCTCTGTATCTGGAGTCGCTTGGCAACCCGCGCAAGTTCGCCCGCATCGCCCGGCGGGTCGGCGCGGCCAAGCCGATCGTGGCGCTGAAGGCGGGCCGGACATCGGCGGGGGCCAGGGGCGCCCGCTCGCACACCGCGGCCGCGGCGACTCCTGAGGTCACCGTTGCTGCGTTGCTGCGCAGCGCGGGGGTGATCAAGGTGGATCGCCTGGAGGAACTCCTGGACGTTTCGGCCATCCTGCTCGCGTCGCCGCTGCCTGGGGGGCGCCGGGTAGCGCTGGTCGGGAACTCCGGCGGCCCGCTCATCCTCACCGCCGACGCGTGCGAGGGCGGCGAGCTGACTGTCCCGGAGCTCGGGCAGGCGACGCGGAACGCACTGGGCGAGGTGCTGGCCGCCGCGGCGGCGACCGCCAACCCGGTGGACCTCACCGCGGACGGGACCGCGGCGATGCTTGAGCGGGCGCTGGACATCGTTCTGGCCGACGACGCGGTCGACGCGGTAATCACCGTGGTCGTGGAGACTATGGCGATCTCGGCCGCAGCGGCGCGCCACGTCATAGACCGCGTCGCGCAGCGGGCGGGCAAGCCGGTCGTGGCCTGCTCCGTCGAGGCGGCCGCCCCGTCCGGGCCAGGCGGTGCCGCCCGAGTCGCCGAGATCCCGTCACCGGAGCGAGCGGCGGTGGCTCTCGGCCGCGTCTGCGGCTACGCGCAGTGGCGTCGGCGCGCAATGCTGCCCGCACGGGAGCCCGAAGAGCCGTCCGACCATCCGGTGATAAGGGAGATCGTCGACTCTAAGCTGGCCGGCAGTCCCGGTGGGGGCTGGCTTGAACTCGATCAGGCGACCCGGCTGCTGACGGCGTGCGGCCTGCCCGTGCTGCCGGCCCAGCCCGCGGCGAGCGCGGTCGAGGCGGCCGCGGTCGCCGAGGCCGTCGGGTTCCCCGTGGCGTTGAAGGCCCGGGCTGGCGATCTGGTGCACAAGTCGGACGTGGGCGGCGTCGCGCTGGGACTGAACGACCCCGGGGCAGTGCGCGCGGCATACCAGACGATGGAGGCGCGGCTCGGCGCACAGATGGGCGGTGCGGTGGTCCAGCCGATGGCGGCGCCGGGTGTCGAGGCGATCGTCGGCCTGGCCACCGATCCGGAGTTCGGGCCGGTCGTGATGGCCGGCCTCGGCGGGATCATGACCGACCTGCTCCGGGATCGCGAATTCGCCGTCCCGCCGCTCGAGCCTGGCGCGGCCGACGCCATGGTGGCGTCGCTCCGGGCCGCGCCGCTGCTGGACGGCTACCGGGGGACGCCGAAAGCCGACCGCCAGGCGCTGGTGACGGTGATCGAGACGGTCGCCCGGGTGGCCGAGGAGATTCCGGAACTTGCCGAGCTCGACCTCAACCCGATCCTGGTCGGTCCCAGCGGGGCGCTCGCCGTGGACTGTAAAGCGCGGATCGCTCCGCGCCCGCCGGGTCCCGGCCCGTTGTTCCCTGCACTGCGCCGCCGGCCGCGAGCCTGATCAGCGCAGACCTACCGAAAGCTCCCGGTCGCGGACTCGTAGCGCAGGACGAGCGGGTCGCCGGGCTGGCCGGCGATCCGTGACCCGAACCCCGCGGCTGATCTGGCCGGGCGTCACTGCCAGCGATCCGCTGTCCGCGGCGCTTGCATGGTGCAGCCGCATGTTCCTCGCCTGCCGAAGACGACGAGCTTGCCGTTGAGGATGCGGATGGTCTGGACGATGTGCACGTGCTGGCCGGCGATCGCGGTGATGGCGGGTGAGCGTGGCCGCGAGCGTGAGCTGGAAGCTGCCGGGCCGGGCGACATTCTGATCACCGCAATGAAGGTTGACGATGACGACCTTCGCGCCGTCCATGCGTGCGCGGTGTGCGCCGGACAGGATCCGCGCTGCGGCCAGCGTGCTGAGCCGTGCGTCTGCCGGGCCGGTCGTGGTCACGCCGTGGTCGATGCGGGGTTTCGTTTCGCGATTCGTATCCGCCGATATACGTGGCTGTTGGCTTGAGCTCGGGCCGAGTGCGAGTGTCGCAGCTGCCGATACCTGTTTGCTGATGACTTCCGGCCCTATGCCGTTGTGCGTGGGGGGCGCACAGTTGGTCCTGGATGGCTGTGGTGCGTCCGGTCCGCGGCACTGCGCGACCGGGCATGAGCCGGCCGGGCAGTGACAGGCGCGGACCGGAGCGGCACAGCATGAGGCGATAGGGGGCAG
>JBKQQQ010000915.1:0-8290 GCA_052144275.1 Streptosporangiaceae bacterium | reverse complement strand
CGATGACGGGAACCTTGTGGAACCCGAAGAGGCCCGCGCCGGCCCCGTGAATGAACACGAGTGTGAGCAGGCCGTAGGCGGCCCCGGCAGACAGCAGGTTGAGCAGGATCGAGACGGCCGCGATCGTCAGTGACCGGAAGGCCAGCAGCAGCAGAAGGAAGCTGAGTCCCAGCACGAAGGCCAGCACGTACGGAGTCGGGCTGGTAACGGCATGAAAGTAGTCGGCCTCATCGGCGGTCTGCCCGCCGACGTAGACCTGTGCGCCGGAACCGGCGAACGCCGACGGGATCAGCTGCTGGCGCAAGCTGAGTACAGCCGCCACGTCCTGGCTGGAGACGGCGTCACCGCGGATGGGAACGGTCAGTGTGAGGATCGTGCCGTCAGGCGAGGCCTGACCGACGCCGGGCCCGAAGCGGGGGTCGCCGGCGAGGACGGCTTTGAGCTTGGCGAGGTCTGCCCGGGCGCTGCTGGTCCCGCCCGCCGCGACGATCTCGACCGGGTCCTGGCTCTGGCCCGGGAAGTACCGCTGGACGGCCAGGTAGCCCTGTTTGGACGGCAGGTTGCCCGGCAGCGTGGTGACTCCGCTCTGGCCGATGTGCAGGCCGAGCACCGGTACCGCCGCCAGGACCATGAATCCTCCCGCCAGCGCCAGGCTCACGGCTGGACGGCGCATCACCCTCCCGGTCACGGCTGTCCAGATCCGGGCCTCGGCAGCGTCGGAGCGCCCGAGGTTCTTGCCCACGATGGGCAGGGGCAGCGCGTTCACCCGATCACCGACCAGGCTGAGCATCGCCGGCAGCAGGGTCAGCGCGACGGCGACGGATACGACTCCGACGATCACCGCGCCGGCGGCCAGGCTGCGAAGGACGGTGACCGGTACCAGGAACATGCCGAGCAGGGCGACAACGAAAGTGCTCCCGCTGAGAAGTACGGCGCGGCTAGCGGTGGCTCCCGTCATCCGGATCGCCGCCTGCTTGCCGCGGCCGTGGCCGCGTTCCTCCCGGAAGCGCGAGATCATGAAGAGCGAGTAGTCGATGCCGAGCGCCAGGCCCATTCCGGTCATCATGTTGACGATGAAGACCGAGAGGCTGAACTCCCGGGCCAGCAGCGCAGCGATGCCCAGGCCCACGATGATGGACAACAGAGCCATCAGCATCGGCATCAAGCCGGCGACCACGGCGCCGAACACCAGCAGCAGGATCACGATGGAGATCGGCAGCCCGAAGTCCAGTTCGCCGTGCTGCAGGTCGCTCGCCGACAGGGTCGTGAAGTCGTTCCCGGCCGTGTGGTCGCCGGTGACGGCCACCGCGAACCCGCCGCTGCCGTTTGCCGCCTGGACGTCTTTGACCACCGGCTTTATGCCGGCGTCGGTCGCGGCCCGCAGGGCGATCAGGGCTGCGTGATGGTCGGAGGAGACGAACTGGCTTCCAGCGCTCAGATCCGTGGCCACATGCGTGATGCCAGGAGCCGTCCGGACACGGGCCGCCAGCCGGGCCACGAACTGCTGGAAGCTGCCGTCGGGGATGGTGGAGTTCTTCGAGCTGACCCCGATCACGTCGGTCGGCCTTTGGCTGGCCGACGCGCCCAGCGCCTGGTTGTAGAGGGCTTCGGCCTGGCTGGACTGCGTCGTCCCCACCACATGGACGCTGGTCGTCAGGCCGCGCAGCGAGGTGCCGACGAGAATCAGCGCCACCACCACGGCGATCCCCCAGATCGCCAGCACGCGGCGCGCCCGCCTCGCGCTAGCCGCGGCCAGCCTTTCGGTCAGGCCGGCCGGACCGCGGCTTTCCGGTGGCTTGGTGACGACGCCCGTTTGGTGGGCGGCATCGGGGCCTGCGGCCTGCGCCGGTATGGGATGCGCCGGCGGGCGGGCTCGCAACCCCGAGCCTGGCGCGTCCTGGCCTGTCTCATCCGGATGCCGGGAGGAATCGTTGTGCATCGTGGTCTCCTTTGTTGTGCCCTGACGGTCCGGCGCCAGCGGGCGCCGGGCGGCTACTGGACCGGGCCGAGCTCGGCGGCGGCGAGCTCGGCGTAGATGAGGAACTTGAACGGGTCGAACTGCTGGTGCTGCTCCATGAGCCGGTGCAGCGCGGTGCGGCGCAGCCCGGTCAGGGTGGCGCTGGCGGGGTGGCGCAGCAGGCCCGGCTGGATGATCTCCAGGGCGAGGCCGTGATCGCCTTGGCCGATGAGGGTGGCGGCGGCGGCGGCGAACTGCTGTTCCCTGCCTCCGGCCAGCAGGTCGAGCGCGGCGGCGTGCTCGGCCGCGGTGGCCGGCTCCAGTCCCTGCAAGTCTGGCTGCCAGTACCCGGTGCGCGATCGAGAACAGAAGCGCCGCAGCCCCTCGAACTCCTAGGCCCGGGTCAAGCCAACCCTGCCTTGAAGCCCTGCCGCCAGGACGGGTAGCGCAGCTCCCAGCCGAGCTCCCGCCTGGCCTTGGCGTTGGAGAAGCCGCGCCCCTCGGTCATCATCGTCACCGCCACTTGTCCGGCCAGCAGCCGGGCCAGCCACTTGGGGACCCGCATCGGTGGCTTCGCGCCCGCGCACGCTGCCAGGTAGGGCAGCCACTCGCTGGCCGGTGCAGGCTCGTCGTCGACGATGTTGAACACGCCCTTCACCTGCTGCTCCACAGCCAGGACGGTAGCGCTCGCCGCGTCGTCGAGATGCACCCACGAGCTGTAGCCGGTGCCGCCCCCGACAACCGGGAACTGCCGCTTGCGCACGACCTCGACCAGATCGTCGATGGCGCCCGGCCCGTAGAACCAGCCGTATCGCAGGACTGTGCCGCCAGCCTTGACGACCACGTCCTCGACGTGGCCAATCGCCTCCATCCCCGCGTGCGCCGCCGTCCCCGCGAGCAGGTCTAGCGGGTCCTCCTCGGTCTTGACCCATCCGCCCTGGCGGATTCCGTTCCAGCTGGCGTAGCCCTGCGCGACGAAGTGGGATACGCCGGTCGCCTCGGCGGCGGCCAGCAGGTGGTCCGTCCCCTCGGTGCGCAGCCGGCTGGTGGTGGCGAACCACCGGTCGAAATGCCTAAAATCGGGCTTGCCGGCGTGTGCCACGGAAATCGCGGTCATCTGGTGCACGATCACGTCCGGCTGGGACTTGGCCACCGCCTCACCGACCGAGACCGCATCCAGCCCGTCCATCACGACGCCGTCTGCGCCCAGCTGCGCTAGCAAGCCCAGCTTGGCCGCGCTCGTCGTCGTCGCCGTCACCTGGTGGCCCCGGGCCACGAGCTGCGGCACCAGCCGCCGCCCCACGACCCCGGTCCCGCCTGCCACGAACACCCGCATGACCATCACCTTCCTGATTCCAGAGTCTGTCTCTGAGACCCGAGACAAGACAGCCCGGCCGTCTGTGACATGGGAGGGAAGACAGCTGACCCGTCCGTGTCTGGAGACCGGCTCTTGAAGAGACGGTATGAGCCGGCGTTTGCTGTGGGCGTCACCCGAAGGTGCCATGCCGGGTGGAATCTTCCGCAGCAGACCAGCAGGCACGACAGTGCTGCCGGTCAGCTCCGGGGCACGACGGTGCCGCCGGGATGGTCTGCGGTGCGAGGCTAGGGGATCAGGCCAAGCTCGCGTGCCCTGGTGACGGCCTCGGTGCGGTTGGCCGCGCCGAGCTTGCCCAGGAGGTGGCTGACGTGCTTTTTGACCGTGTCGAGGCTGACCACCAGCTGCTCGGCGATCCGCGGGTTCGGTGTGCCCGCGGCCAGCAGCGCCAGGATTTCCAGCTCGCGGGGGGTCAGCTGCTCGACCAGGCCCGGCACCGCCGCCGCGGCGTGTTGCCGGGCGCCCGCCGCGGCGGGCGGTTCGCCGAACGCCCGCAACAGCCGGGCCAGGCAGCCAAGCGGCACCCCGCGCGCAACATCGTGGTCTGCCTTCTGCGCCGCGACCAGCCGGCCAAGCAGCGCGGCCATCGGCGCGCCCTCGTCGGCGAACACTCGCACATACCCCTGCGAGCAGCCGAGCATGAGCGCCTGGGCCAGGGTGTCCACCGCGGCGTTCTCGTCGCCTGCGGCCGCCAGCGCGAGGGCCTGCAGCGCCTGGATCTCGATGACACTTCCGGGCCGCCCCTGGGCGGCGGCCGCCGCGTGCAGCCGCCCCAGCAGCGTAAGCGCCGGGCCGGCGCGGTCTTGCGCGAGCAAAACCCGGGCCAGCACCAGATACTCCGGCTCCCGCGGGTAGCCCGGGTCATCATCCGGGCCGAGGCCCCTTTCTTCCACCCAGCGGGCGGCGGCAGCGACCTCGCCTTGGGCCAGCTGCAGCCGCGCCCGCTGCGCCGGGACGGGGTTGAGCAGGCCGGCCACCGCCGGGCCCGGCGCCACCCGCCCGGCCTCGCTCATCGTCTGCAGCGCACCAGCGTGGTCCCCCTGGGCCTGCCGGATCCACGCCAGGGCGGCCAGGCCCGTGGCCAGCGGCTGGGTGTAGGTGAGCTGCCTGCATCGCTCTATGCCCTCGCTGATCTGGCGCACCGCAGCCTCGAGTTCGTTCCGCTGGTAGGCCACCTCCCCCATGCCGACGAAGGCGATCCCAGCCGCAGGCATAGCCGGCCGGCCCGGCGCCGCGGTGATCTCCAGCGCCTGCTGGTAGGTGCCGACCGCCGCATCGAGACGGCCCCGGGCCCGCTGCACCTGGCCCAGGTGATGGCAAGCAAAGGCGGCCGAGTAGCGCTCGCCCGCCGCCCGCCATCCGGTGATGCCGGCAGCGAAGCCCTGCTCGGCCTCCACGACCCGGCCGCGCAGCCACTCGGCCATAGCCAGTAGCCACCTCGCGGTCGAGTCCAGCATCGACTCGCCCTCGCCGGTCTTGGCCAGGGTCTGCGACGCGAACGCGGCCGTGCCGTCGGCGTCGCCGCGGAGCTCGGCCAGGGAGGCACGCCCGAGCGCGATCGCCGCGGGGACGTTCACGAACAAGCTGGCGGCCTTGCCGACCGACGGCTCGAACGGCTCATCCTCGGCATCGGCGGACGCGCGCTCGGCGGCATCCAGCAGCAGCCCGGCCCCTTCTGCGTCGCCGCCCGCGACCGCGAGGAGTGCCCGCACCAGGCAGAGCCGCGGCCGTGAGCCGGCCAGGTCGGCCGGGAGCGCCGCGAGCCATCGCTGCACCATCGCCCGCTCACCCGGCCAGAAGGTCTCGTCGAAATGCCGCTCGATCAGCCGTGCCGCCCAGGCGGCGTCCCCGGCGGCCAGCGCGTGGCGGACCGCGTCATCGGCCAGCCCATGCTCCTCGCACCAGGCGGCCGCGGCCCGGTGCAGGCCCGCAACCCGGCCGGGCCGTTGCTGCTGCAGGCGGGCGCGGAGCAGGTCGGCGAACAGGTGATGGTAGCGCCACCAGCCGCGCACCTCATCCAGCGGCACCAAGAACAGGTTCGCCCGCTCCACCTGCTCCAGCATGGCCTGGCTATCGGTGCGGCCGGTGACCGCATCACACAACCCGCCGGACAGGCGTTCCAGCAGCGAGGTTTCCAGCAAGAAGGTGCGCAGCTCCTCTTGCTGGCGGTCCAGCACCTCCTCGGCCAGGTAGTCCAGGACATAGCGGTGGCTGCCGCTGAACGCCGCCACGAACCCGGCGGGATCCGCCCGCCCCCGCAGCGAGAGGGCGGCCAGCTGCAGGCCGGCCACCCAGCCTTCGGTGCGGGCCGCCAGCGCCGCCACCGCCGCGGCCGGCAGGTCAGCACCAGCCGATTCGCGGAGCAGCGCCGCCGCCTCCGCCGCGGTGAACCGCAGGTCGGCGGCGCGCAGCTCGGCCAGCTGCCCGCCGGCCCGCAGCCGCGCCAGCGGCAGCGGCGGGTCGGAACGGCTGGCCAGCACCAGGTGCAGTCCCGGCGGCAGGTGCTCAAGCAGGAACCCGAGCGAGACGTGGACCGGCTGGGCGTCGATCAGGTGGTAGTCGTCGAGGACCAGCAGCACCTCGCCGTCACCGCGCTGGGCAGCCAGCTCGTTGATCAGCGCCGTCACCAGCCCCTCGAACGACGGCGGCGCCGGCGGGCCCAGCAGCGGGCCGACTCTCTCCCCGATCCCTGGGCGCGCCCGGTCCAGCGCGGCAACCACGTGCCGCCACAACCGCACCGGGTCGTTATCGGCCGCGTCCAGCGACAGCCAGGCCACCGGGCGGCTGCCGGACGGGGCCCAGTCGGCCAGCAGGGTCGTCTTGCCGGACCCGGCCGGGGCGCACACCAGGATCAGCCGCCGCGCCAGCCCCTCATCGAGCGCCCCCGCCAGCCGCGGGCGCGGCACGAAACCCGGCCGCGGGCGCGGCACGTGCAGCTTGGTCGCCAGCAGCACATCCGGCCCGGAATCGGCAACCCCAGCAGGAGCTGCCGCAGAGGGCTCAGCCATCGGCGACCCACCCCTCAGCACAACCCAGCGATAGCCAGCCTTCGCCGACAGGTGAACCCATTGTAAGACCGGCTCGGCTGGCTGACCGGGGCCGCCGCGTGCGCGGCTGTCACCTTCAAACTGCCGCCACGGGCTGTCTCGCTCCTGTCGCCGGCCGTGTCCGCACCCGCTCGCGATCCGGCCCGGTTGACAGCACGCGGCCCGCGCACCGGCCAGGACCCGTCCCCGCGTGGACGACCCGTCGGCCACGGCACCATGAACAGGCAACGAAGCTCCCCGCCGGACAGACGACCTAGAGAATCGCCTGTCCTAGTGGGAGCTTCGTCCCATTTCGCACAGGCGCGGCTGGCCGGCTTCTCGTGGCCGCCTCGTTTTCCGGGATGACCGCCTAGGCGGCCACTTCGGTCTTGCGCGGACGTCCGCGAGGGCGCTTGCGCGGCACGATCGCGCCATGCATCAGCAGTTCGCCGCCCCAGGCACCCCAGGGCTCGTTGCGCTCGAGCGCGCCGGTCAGGCAGGCCAGCCTGGCCCTGCATCCCCGGCACATGGCCTTCGCCTGCTCCACATCCCCGGGAGACTCGGCGAAGAACAGCTCCGGGTCCTCCGTGCGGGCCGCCGCGGGGCGGCTCAGTCACCGGTGACCTGCAGGCTCACCGCCTCCAGCCATCCATCGTGCGGCGATAGCCCATCGTAGCCCTCGGCCGGCACCCGGGCGCGGTCAGGAACAGGCGCGGGCTGCCGCCGGGAGACCGGCCCGAGGATGCAAGTGCCCCGAGGCGCCACCACTACCTGCGGGACCGCCCGCCGCGGCCAGGCCCGGTCGACCCCGGCCGCCGGCACCTTCGTGCCAGATGCCGCGACCGAAGATTCCACCGGTCGGGCACCTTCAGGTGACGCGCGGCCGGGGGTCGCTTCGTAACGTGCAGGGACAGAAACGCACCCCACGGGAGGATAAGGAATGACTGCTTTCAAGCCCGGCCCGGCGCTGACAGGCCCGAAAGCGGGCAGGCGGGCATGAGCGGCACGCGGCCGCCGGCCCATTACGAGATCCGCATCGAGGGGATCCTCGGCGAGCACTGGGCCGCCTGGTTCGAGGGCCTGCAGGTCAGCAGCGAGGCCGGAGAAACGATCCTCTCCGGGCCGGTGAGCGACCAGCCAGCGCTGCACGGGGTCCTGGTCAAGATACGCGACCTCGGGATGTGCCTGATCTCGGTCCGTCGGCTGGCCCCAGGCGAAGCCGGAAACACGACCCCGGAAGGAAGCCACCGATGAGGCAAATCCACGTCGCCAAGCGCCTCCCCAGACCCGGCAGCTGGCCGCAAACGCCGCTGCCACCCGACCCGCGCGACCCCGATATCGTCCGCGCCCATCAGATCACCCGCGCCGGCCAGCCCCGCGCCCGGACCAAGCCCGACCCCGGCGGCCGGCAGCGACCTGCCCGGCAGCCCGCGGCCGCCCGCCTAACCCAGGAGGACCCCATGCATCCGCTGATCCTGCAACACCTCGTCACCGACCGCGTCAACGACATGATCGCAACAGCCGCCGGCTCGCGGCGGGCCCGTGAGGCCCGCCGCACCCGGCGGATACGAACGTCCGGGCGAAGGACGCAGCCCGGCCTGCCGGGCACCCAGCCCGAGTTCCAGCCTGCAGCTTCGCCTACCCGGGCTACGGGCTGACGATACCGGGGCGTCGCGGGCGAGCAGGCCGGCCTGGGCGCGGTTGGCGCAGCCCAGCTTGCCCGGCATCCGCCAGACGTAGCCCTTGACCTGGCTTCGGACAGGTACAGCCGGGCCGCGATCTGCGCGCTGGACAGGCCCTCACCGAGGCAGGCCAGCACCTGGGCCTCGCGGCCGGTGAGCGACCCGGCCAGGTGCCGGGCGCGGTCGCGGGCCGGCTGCCGATCGGCGCAGGCCACGATGAGCCGCCGCGCGGCGGCCGGTGACAGCACGG
>JBKQQQ010000914.1:0-4126 GCA_052144275.1 Streptosporangiaceae bacterium | reverse complement strand
TTCACCTACCCGCTGCTGACCTTGCGCGAGTCGGCGCTGGCGAACAACATCGAGGCGATGGCGGCGTACTGCGACCGGGCCGGGGTGGCGCTGGCCCCGCACGGCAAGACCGCCATGTCGCCCGAACTCGCCGCCCGCCAGCTGGCCCACGGCGCCTGGGGCATCACCGTCGCCACCGTCGGGCAGCTGCGGACGTACCGCGCGTTCGGTTTCCCCCGGCTGCTGCTCGCCAACGAGCTCGTGGACGAGGCGGGCATCGCCTGGCTGGCCGCCGAACTCACCGCCGATCCCGGCTTCGAGGCCTACTGCTACGTCGACAGCACCGACGGCGTGGCCATCCTGGACCGGGTGCTCAGCCATCTCCCGGGCCATCTCCCGGGCCATCTCCCGGCCGGCCGCAGGCTCGGTGTCCTGGTGGAGATCGGCCACGCCGGCGGGCGCACCGGCTGCCGCACCGACGCCCAGGCGCTCGACGTGGCGAAGGCGGCGGCCACCACCGGCACGCTCCGGGTGGCAGGCGTGGCCGGGTATGAAGGCAGCATCGGCGCCGGGAGCCAGGCGGAACGGCTCGGGCTGATCGCCGCCTTCTGCCGCCGGCTGCGGGGCCTGGCCGAGGCCCTGCCTGCAGAGACAGGGCCCGCAGAGACAGTGCCCGCAGAGACAGTGCCCGCAGAGACAGTGCCCGCGGCGGGCGGCTCCGCCCCTGGTGGCGAATTTATCGTCACGGGCGGCGGCAGCGCGTACTTCGACGTGGTGACCCGCGAGCTGACGGCGGGCGGCACCGCCGGGATGACGGTGATCCTGCGCAGCGGCGCGTACGTCACCCACGACCACGGGCACTACGGCAGCGTCTCCCCCGCCCGCCGGGGCGCGCCGGACGCGCCGGCGCTGCGGCCCGCGCTCGAGCTGTGGGCACAGGTGCTGTCCCGCCCCGAGCCCGGCCTGGCGCTGCTCGGCGCCGGCCGCCGCGACGTCGGCTTCGACGCGGGGCTGCCGGTGCCGCTGCGCGCCGTGCGCCGGGGCGCGCCGGACGGGCTGAGCGGGCTGAGCGGCGAGGTGACCGAGCTGAACGACCAGCATGCGTACCTGCGGCTGGACTCCGAGACGGCCCTGGCGCCCGGCGACCTGGTGTGCCTGGGCATCTCGCATCCGTGCACCACCCTGGACAAATGGCGGGTGATCCCGGTGGTGAGCGACGACGGCCGCGTGATCGATGCGGTGCACGCTTTTTTCTAAGCCCAGGGGCCGGATATATCAGGCTTTCAGTATTCGCGGTCACTGCCAGCCGCGCCCGTTCGGATGAAATGATTATTCCGAACGAGTAGGGTATTTGCTTTGCGGAAGGCAGAATCCGCCCGCGGCGGGCCTAATACCTGCTGTCCCCGGCACCTACCGAGCAGGAGTAACAGTGTCTGACCAAGCACAACCTCTGGTGCAGCTAGCTGGCAGCGAGCGCGCGCCGCTGGCGGAAGCCAGGCCGGCCGGCCAGCTGGACACCTCCGAGCGAGCCGAACTGACGCTGGTGCTGCGCCGCCGGGCCGAACTTCCCGCCGAGATCGTCGAGGGGCCCACCGTCCTGACCAGCGACGAACTGGGCGCGCGGTACGGGGCTGACCCGGCCGACGTGGACCTCGTCCGCCAGACGCTGAGCAGCCTGGGCCTAGCGGTCACCGCCGTCCATGCGGGCACCCGCCAGATCAAGGTGGCGGGCACCCTGGGCGAGTTGTCACGCGCGTTCGGCGTGACCCTGCAACTGGTCACCAGCACCGGCCCGGGCGGCCAGGTGGTCACGCACCGCTACCGCGAGGGTCCGGTGTACGTCCCGGCCGCGCTGGAAGGCATCGTGCTGGCCGTGCTCGGCCTCGACACCCGGCCGCAGTTCCGGGCGCACTTCCGGCCGCGGGCGGCCGCCGCGCAGGGTACGTCGTACGCGCCGAACCAGGTGGCCGACATCTACCAGTTCCCGGCCGGGACCACCGGCGCCGGCCAGACGATCGCGGTCATCGAACTCGGCGGCGGCTTCTCCACCAGCGACCTCGACGCTTATTTCGGCGGGCTCGGCATCGCGGTCCCGTCCATCAGCGCGGTCAGCGTGGACGGGGCGTCCAACGCACCGGGTTCGGATCCGACCGGGGCCGACGTGGAGGTCGCGCTGGACATCGACGTCATCGGCGCCGCCGCGCCCGGTGCGACCCAGGTCGTGTACTTCGCGCCGAACAACGGCGACCAGGGTTTCGTCGACGCGATCTCCGAGGCCGAGCACGCCAGCCCCACGCCCATCGCCATCTCGATCAGCTGGGGCCAGTCCGAGGACTCCTGGACCGCGCAGGGGCGTAGGGCGATGGACGCGGCGATGGAGGACGCGGCCGCGCTGGGCATCACCGTGTGCGTGGCCTCCGGGGACAACGGCAGCGGCGACGCCGTCAAGGACGGCCGGGTGCACGTGGACTTCCCCGCGTCCAACCCGCACGCGCTGGCCTGCGGCGGGACCCAGCTGCTCGCGGACCCGTCCACCGGCGTGATCAGCTCGGAGGTCGTATGGAACGAGACCGCCTCGAACGAGGGGGCCGGCGGCGGCGGAGTCAGTGACCGGTATCCCCTGCCGTCCTGGCAGGCCAACGCCGGGGTGCCGGCCCGGGTCGGCGGGTCCCCGGGCGGCAGCGAGTCCTCGGGTCGGGGCGTGCCCGACGTGGCGGGCAACGCCGATCCGACGACCGGCTACCAGATCTACTCCGGCGGCCAGCCGCAGGTGGTGGGCGGCACCAGCGCGGTCGCTCCGCTGTGGGCGGCGCTGGTCAGCCGGCTCGCGGAGGCGACGGGGCAGCAGTTCGGCCTGATCCAGCCGGCTCTGTACGCGGGTGTGACACCCGGTGCCGACGTGCCCGGCTTCCGCGACATCACCAGCGGAAACAACGGCGCCTACGCGGCCGGCCCCGGCTGGGACGCCTGCTCGGGTCTCGGCAGCCCCGACGGCACCGTCCTGCTGACCAGGTTCAAGGGCTGATCTAGCTTGCCGGGTGGAGGCTGCTCGACCGCGGTCGGCGCCTCCGCCCGGGCCGGGGCTAGTCCCGGCGCCTGGGCTGGAAGCTGGAGATGATCTTCCCGACGGCCACCACGAGGAACAACTGCCCGATCAACGCCTCGAGCACCGCGAGGCTCTGCCCGGGATTCGCGGCCGGCACCAGGTTCCCGTACCCGACGGTCGTCATCGTGACGAAGCTGAAGAACAGGTCCTGGCTGAGGGAGCCGCGCCCCGCCGTACCGTAGAACGGCACGCTGCCGAGTACCCCGGCCGCCTTGTAGGCGAACGCAAAGAACATGCCGATCAGCAGGTAGGCGGTGATGGCCCCGAGCAGGGTTTCTATGTCAACTTCCAGCCGCAGTATCAGATGGCGCACGATCGAGAACGGCGCGATCAGGTAGAGCAGGGAGCAGACGACGAATACCCCGCCCCGCTCGACACCCGTCTGGTGCACGAAGAAGCTCACGACGGCGGTGGCGACGGCGAGGCATAGCAGGATGTCAGTGGCACGCCGGACCACGGGGCGGGCCTGCGAGGTCCGGAGCGTGAACCAGACCGTGGCGACCTGAACGGTGAGCACGATCGAGCCCGCCCACGTCTGGGTGATCGAGACGGACACGGTGTAGGTCACCATGACCAGCAACAACACGAACCCGTAGCTGTCCGCCTCGACAAAGGAGCGCCCGAGGCGACGCCACGGCCGGGAGCGGGGTGCGGTCATGGTCATCTGCCCTCCCCGGCGAAGTCGGAGCCATCTGCCCAGCAGGAATTCTCGTCATCGGGCGGGGGCGGGTCATCACCTACGCCGGGTGGCTTCTCCGGCCGGCCGCGCCGAGCCCCGGGGTTCTGCGGCCGGCCGCGCTGTATCCGGGCTGGCTCACCCCTCTAGGGTGATGTCCCCGGTCACGGGCCACGATGGACTGCTGGTATCTCCCGCAAGGGCAGTCCGCCCGCGCGTCCGCTACCACCCGGGAGGCTCCCCGTGGCTTCCGACACATCCGTCCTCGACACGATCGTCGATCTGACCGCCGTTTCGGTTGATCACAGCTCTCTGCCGACGCGCGATTTCATGCTCGTGAGGCTGGCCGCCCTGATCGCGGTGGA
>JBKQQQ010000913.1:0-2892 GCA_052144275.1 Streptosporangiaceae bacterium | reverse complement strand
GGCGGCCGTGTCCGCATCGCCTGGCGGCCCGAGCAGGCATTCACCATCCCGTCCGGGGAGGAAAACCAATGAGAAGAACCAGCGGGCGCACTCGCCCGATGCAGATAGCACTCGGACTCGCGGTCGCGTCCGTCATCGCGGCCGGCTGCTCCAGTGGCGGCAGCACCAGCAGTAGCTCCGGCGGCGGCACCGGGAGCGCCACCCAGAACGGCGGGGGCGCGGTGGCCGGGCAGACCGTGCCCACCGCGGGCCTGCCGGTGCTGCAGAAGATCGGCAAGGGCGAGGGCCAGCTCAACCTCATCGCCTGGGAGGGCTACCTGCAGCCGCAGTGGGTCAAGCCGTTCGAGCAGCAGACCGGCTGCCAGGTGAACGCGAAGTACGCGGGCAGTTCGGACGAGATGGTCGCGCTGATGAAGAACGGCGGCGGCGGCCAGTACGACATGGTGTCCTCCTCGGGCGACGCCGACCTGCGCATCCTGTACGCGGGCGACGCTCACCCGGTGAACATCAACCTGATCCCGAGCTGGAAGGACTTCTTCCCCGCCTTCCAGTCGCCGGCCTTCAACACCATCAACGGCGTGCACTACGGGGTCTCCCTGCAGTGGGGCCCGAACGTGCTGATGTACAACACCAAGGACTTCCCGACGGCCCCGGCGTCCTGGAGCGTCATCTACAACCCGAAGTACAAGGGGCAGGTGACCGTCCCCGACAACCCCATCCAGATCGCCGACGCGGCGCTCTACCTCAAGACCACCACGCCATCGCTTGGCATCACCGACCCGTACGAGCTGACCCAGCCGCAGTTCCAGGCGGCGGTGAGCCTGCTGGCCGGGCAGCGCCCGCTGATCGAGAAGTACTGGGACCTGGCCTCCCAGGAGATCTTCGACTTCAAGAACGGCAACGCGATCGTCGGCGCCGGGTGGCCCTACCAGGTCAGCACGCTGAAGGCAGACCACTTCACGATCGGCGCCGCGATCCCGAGTGAGGGCGCGACCGGCTGGGCCGACACCTGGATGCTCGCGGCCAAGGCGCCCCACCCGAACTGCGCCTACATGTGGATGCAGTACATCAGCACGCCGAAGGTCCAGGCCGAGCAGGCCGTCAACTACGGCGAGACGCCGGACAACAAGCTCGCCTGCGGGTACATGAACCAGATCCAGGCCGGCTCGTGCGAGGAGTACCACGCCAACGCTCCGCTGAGCTACTTCAACTCGATCAGCCTGTGGAAGACGCCGATCGCGACCTGTGACAACGGCCAGTCCGACTGCGTGCCCTACGCCCAGTGGGTGTCCGCGTGGAACACGCAGGTCAAGTAGGAGTGACGAGGCCGGCCCGCGTCCCCGCGGGCCGCCTCTCGTCAGCGCTGTGGCGCCGGCCGTGGGCGCGGGCCACCATCTTGCTCACCCCGCCGCTGGCCTGGTTCGTCCTGCTCTACCTGGCCGCGCTGGTCGTCCTGCTGATCACGGCCTTCTGGCAGATCAACCCGTTCACCACCAACATCGAGCGGGTCTGGAGCCTGGACAACTTCAGCACGATCTTCACCAGCGCGGCCTACCGGGGCATCATCGTGCGGACGGTCGGGATGGCGGCGGCGGTCACCGTGACCGACGCCGTCGTCGCCTTCCCGTTCGCCTACTTCATGGCCCGGATCGCGGCCCCCAGGACCAGGACGGCCCTGTTCGTGGCGATCCTGCTGCCGCTGTGGGCGAGCTACCTGGCCAAGGTGTACTCCTGGCTGCTGATCTTCACGCACGGCGGGCTCCTGGACTGGACCCTGGGCCGCCTCGGCGCTGGCCAGGTCCACCTGATCTACACCAACTGGGCCGTGTTCACCGTGTTCTGCTACCTGTGGCTGCCGTTCATGATCATCCCGGTGTACGCGGCGCTTGAGCGCATCCCGGCCTCGCAGATCGAGGCGTCGCAGGACCTGGGCGCGCGGACCTGGCGGACCACCCGGCTGGTGCTGCTGCCGCTCGCCCTGCCGGGGATCGTGGCCGGGTCGATCTTCACCTTCTCGCTGACCCTCGGGGACTACATCACGCCGCTGCTGGTCGGCGGGACGAGCGCGACCTTCATCGGCAACATCATCTACTCCAACATCGGGATCGCGAACAACGTGCCGTTCGCCGCCGCGATGGCGTGTGTCCCCATCGTGATCATGGCCGTCTACCTGCTCAGCGCCCGGGCGCTCGGCGCGTTCGAGGCGATCTAGGCCATGGAATCGAAGGGCCTGCGGGTCGCGCTGCGGATCTGGGTGGTCGGCGTGCTGGCGTTCCTGTTCGTCCCGATCGCGCTCATCGTGCTGTACGCGTTCAACTCCTCGAACATCGAGAGCTGGCCGATCGCGGGCTTCTCGCTGCACTGGTTCGGCGTGGCGTGGCACGACCCCCAGGTGCGCAGCGCGTTCCTGCTGTCGGTCCGGGTGGGGCTGCTGGCCACCGCGCTGGCCCTGCTGCTCGGCTCGGCCGTGGCGTACGCGCTGCACACGTTCGCGTTCTTCGGCCGCGAGGCCATCTCGCTCCTGCTCGTGCTGCCGCTCGCGCTGCCCGGCATCATCACCGGGATCGCGCTGAACTCCTTCTTCTCCTTCACCGGGATCCAGCTCGGCACCGTGACCATCGTCATCGGGCACACCACGTTCTGTATCGTGGTGGTGTTCAACAACCTGATCGCCAGGCTCCGCCGGACGCCGGGATCGCTGGCTGAGGCGTCCATGGACCTGGGCGCGCGCGGCTGGCAGACGCTGCGCTACGTCACGCTGCCGCTGACGGCGACCGCGCTGGTCTCCGGGGCGCTGCTCGCGTTCGGGCTGTCCTTCGACGAGGTCATCGTCACGGTGTTCACCGCGGGCGCGCAGAACACCCTGCCGCTGTGGATCTTCGGCGCGATCCG
>JBKQQQ010000912.1:0-7668 GCA_052144275.1 Streptosporangiaceae bacterium | reverse complement strand
ACGAGGGCCGGCCGCGGTTCGAGACGTCCCGCGCCGAGGGCGAAGAGCTCACCAGCCTGTTCCTGGCCGCGGCCAGCGGCGGCGACATGACCAGCCTGCTCGAGCGGCTGGCCCCGGACGTGGTGTTCTACGGCGACAGCGGCGGCCAGGGCGAGACCACGTTCATCGCGCCCGTCTTCGGTCGCGACCAGGTGGCCGAGGTGATCCGGATCCAGGTCGGGCGGACCATGCAACTCGGCGTCTCGCTCCGCCCGACATGGGTCAACGGGCAGCCGGGCGTGCTGGCCTGCGACGCCGACGGCGCCCTGATCGCGGTCATCGCGTTCGACATGATCGACGGCCAGGTGCAGGCCATCCGCACGGTCGCGAACCCGGAGAAGCTGCGGCACATCGGCCGCATCTCCCGCACCTGGCACCTGCGCTGGCGCGATGACGACGCAGCGGACTAGACAGGAAAGGTGTCACGCCCGGGAGGGCAGCGGCGTCGTAGAAGGGCGGAGAGAAGCACAGCAGGGGAAGAAGGAAGCGCATGACCGTGCCGCCTGAACAGGCAGGGCTGCCTGAGGAGCACAGCGCGGCGGACTACGTGGAGTTCCGGCCGCTGATGTTCTCGATCGCCTACCGGATGACCGGGAGCGTCAGCGACGCCGAGGACATCGTCCAGGAGGCCTTCCTCCGGCTGACCCGGGTGCTGCGTGACGGCGCCAGCATCGGCTCGCCCAAGGCCTACCTGGCCACCGCCACCACCCGGCTGGCCATCAGCCACCTGCGGTCCGCGCGGGTCCGGCGGGAATCCTACGTGGGCGCCTGGCTGCCCGAACCGCTGCTGTCGGACACTTTCGGGGGTTTCAGGGAAGAACCCGATCCGGCCGAGCGCGCGGAGATGTCCGACTCGCTGTCGATGGCCTTCCTCGTCCTGATGGAGAGCCTGACGCCGACCGAACGCGCCGTGTTCCTGCTGCACGAGGTGTTCGGCTACGACTACAAAGAGATCGCGGGCATCACCGGCAAGTCCGAGCCGAACTGCCGTCAGATCTTCGCCCGGGCCCGCCATCACGTCGACGAGGGCAAGCCGCGCTTCGAGGCCTCCCGCCAGCAGCGCGAGGAGGTGGCCCGCCGGTTCTTCGAGGCGGCGGGTGGCGGCGACCTGGCCGCCCTGCTCGAGCTGCTCGCGCCTGACGTGATCATGGTGGGCGACGGAGGCGGCAAGGCCTGGGCGGCGGCCAGGCCCTTCCACGGACCGCTTCAGGTCGCCCGGTTCATGCTCGGGCTGGCCCGCCGGGGCCCGAAGATGGGCGCCAGCGTGGAGCTGACCTGGGTCAACGGCCAGCCGGGGGCGATCACCCACGACAGCGGAGGGCGCGTCATCAACGTCTTCGCCCTCGACATCGCCGACGGCAAGGTGCAGGCCATCCGATCCGTGATCAACCCCGACAAGCTGCACCACCTGGGCCCGGTCTCTGATGTGGCCCTGCGGGTTCCGGGGAGTCGCCCCCCGGGTTAGCGCAGCGGGCGCCGCGAGACTTACGCTGTCGGCCATGGCCACCGACTTCACCGAGGAAACCGCTGCCGACGCGGTCGTCGACAGCTTCGCGAAGACCCAGGACCCGCGGCTGCGCGAGCTGCTGAGCAGCCTGGTCAGGCACCTGCACGCGTTCGTCATCCAAACCGAGCCCACCATCGCCGAATGGGAGCGGGCGATCGAGTTCCTCACCGCGACCGGCCAGAAATGCGACGACGAGCGGCAGGAATTCATCCTGCTCTCCGACGTGCTCGGGATCTCCATGCTGGTGGAGACGATCAACAATCGGGTGTCTGGCCCGGGGGGTCTGGGGGAGCGGTCCTCCCAGAAAGCGACTGCCACGGAATCCACCGTGCTCGGCCCGTTCCACGTGGTGAAATCCCCGCGCCGCGAACTGGGCGAGTCCATCGACTTCGTCGGGACCGGTACGCCGTGCGTGGTCCGCGGCCGGGTGCTCTCGGCCGACGGCACGCCCCTCCCGGGTGCCGAACTCGACATCTGGCAGGCCAACGACCAGGGCTTCTACGACGTCCAGCAGCCCGAGGTGCAGCCGCGGGCCAATGGCCGTGGCCTGTTCACCGCCGATGCGGACGGGGCCTTCTGGTTCCGCACGATCGTGCCGAGCCACTACCCGATACCGACCGACGGCCCGGTCGGCACGCTGCTGAACGCGACAGGAAGGCACGCGTACCGCCCCGCGCATATCCATTTCATCGTGACCGCGCCCGGGCATCGCGCGCTGACCACGCATATTTTCGTGGCGGGCAGCCCGTACATAGAATCGGACGCGGTGTTCGCGGTGAAGAAGAGCCTGATCAAGGAGTTCACGCCCGTCGACGACCCCGAACAGGCGGCCCGGTACGGCCTCACTGGATCGTTCTGCCTGGCGGATTTCGACATCATCCTGCAGCCGACCGCGGAAAACTGACGCTCCGCTCAGCTGACCCCCTTTATTTATCCCGAACGAGCGGCGTATCTGCCGTCCCGCAGTGCGAGCCACGGCGGGCGACCGCCTGATTCGCCCGCCGGATCTCCTGCCGTCCCCTAGCGGCCCCTGTCGGTGCAATTCGTCGCACGCTATGCTGGCGATTTGTTCTGCAACTGATAGCGGAGCGGCCTGCGATGACCAACGACGGCCCCATCAGTCCAGTACTTCCGCCGAACTCAGCGAACCGCGCGCCTAGGCGGGAGCTGCTCGCCCTGCTGCTTGGCCGGGACGTCGTGCCAGCGTCCGGTACTGCCGGCGACAAAGACCCTGGGCCTGCCGGGGGAACGCTGCTGCCGCTCCCGCTCCAGCTCTTCGTGCTCAGCTTCCTGATGCTCTTCGTCGAGCTGGCGCTGATCCGGTGGTCCGGCGCGCTGGTCATCTACCTGTCTTACTTCTCCAACTTCGTCCTGCTCGGCAGCTTCCTCGGCATCGGCATCGGGTTCCTGCGGGCCAAGTCCCGGGTGAACCTTTTCCCCTGGGCCCCGGTGGCCCTGGCCCTGCTGATCCTTTTCGTCCGGGTATTCCCCGTCGAGGTCATCCGGACCGGATACCAGCTCCTGTTCTTCGGCTACGGGAAGTTCAACGCCAGCGGCCCGCCCACGTGGGTCACGCTTCCCATCGTGTTCCTGGCCGTGGCCGCCGTCATGGAAATGATCGGCGAGGGCGTCGCCCGGACGTTTATCCGGTTCCGGCCGCTGGACGCCTACCGGCTGGACATCGTCGGCAGCATCGCCGGCATCGCG
The DNA here is from genome assembly GCA_052144275.1 of Streptosporangiaceae bacterium. Classification (GTDB taxonomy): domain Bacteria; phylum Actinomycetota; class Actinomycetes; order Streptosporangiales; family Streptosporangiaceae; genus Palsa-504. The sequence goes on along the minus strand of JBKQQQ010000912.1, from coordinate 4,415 downwards.
GCCTTCTCGCTGCTCTCGTTCCTCGACGCCAAGCCGGTGGTCTGGGCGTTCATCGTCGCGCTGGTCATGCTGCTGCTCTACGGCAGGCGTGCCGGCCTACTCCAGGTCACCGCCGTCGTGGCCCTGGTGATGCTGCTCTGGTCGGAGTCCCTGTCGTCCAGCGACATCTGGTCGCCGTACTACCGCATCTCCGTAATCAAGGCCGGCGACGACCAGTATGCGATCAACGTGAACGGGATACCGCACCAGAACATCATCCCGGCCCGCAAGCTGCAGAAGGTCTACTCCCAGCCGTATCTGAATGCACCCGGCAATTCGCTTGGCAATGTTCTGATCATCGGCGCCGGGACCGGCGACGACGTCGCGAACGCCCTCCTGCATGGCGCCAAGCACATCGATGCGGTGGAGATCGATCCCGAGTTGTATCAGCTAGGCGTGCGGCTGAACCCGGATCATCCCTACCAGAATCCCCGGGTCACGGTGCACATCAACGACGGCCGGGCCTTCCTCGAGCAGACGCACACCAAGTACGACATGATCCTGTTCGCCCTGCCGGACTCGCTGACCCTGGTGGCCGGGCAGTCCTCGCTGCGGCTGGAAAGCTACCTGTTCACGCTCCAGGCGGTGGAAGCCGCAAAGGCCCACCTGAACCCGGGCGACGGCCTGTTCGCCATGTACAACTACTACCGGACGCCGTGGCTCCGTGACCGGCTGGCCAACACTCTGCAGGTTGCCTTCGGCCGAACCCCCTGCGTCGATGACGAGGGCTTCTCGCTCTCCATGATCTCCGTCGCCATCAACCCGTCCACCATGCACTGCACTACCACCTGGCAGCGCCCGGCGAACGTCGTCTCGCCGGCCACCGACGACCATCCGTTCGTCTACCTGGACGGCAACTCGATCCCCTGGCTCTACCGGATCACGCTCGCCTTGATTCTGCTGGCGTCGATCGTGCTGGTACGCCCGGCCGCCGGCCCGTACCGCCGGATGGCCGGCTTCGTCGACCTGTTCTTCATGGGCGCGGCCTTCTTGCTGCTCGAGACGAAGAACATTGTGCAGTTCGCGCTGCTGTTCGGTACCACCTGGTTTGTCAACGCGCTGGTGACGGCCGGCGTCCTGGTGGCCGTGTTCGCCGCGGTGGAGGTGTCGCGCCATGTCGTGGTCCGCAGGCCGGCCCTGCTGTACGCTGCCCTGCTCGCCGCGCTGATCGTGACCTGGGCCATCCCGCCCGGGGCGCTGCTGTCCCTGTCGCCGCTACCCCGCTTCGTGCTGGCCGTGATCATCGCCTTCATGCCCATCTTCCTGGCCAACATGGTTTTCTCCCAGCGGTTCCGCGATACCGGGGACTCCACCACGGCCTTCGGGGCCAACCTGCTCGGCGCGATGGTCGGCGGGATCCTGGAGTACTCCGCGCTGGTCATCGGGTACCGGTGGCTCCTCGTCCTGGTGGCGCTCCTCTACGGGCTGGCGTTCCTCACCGGATGGCGCCACCTGCGGATCGCCGTCCCCGCGGTCGGCCGGACGCCGCAGCCGGCCGCCCGGTCCGGCTCCGGGACCACCAACCCGTGAGCGGCGCAGCCGTATCCGCGTAACGGCCTGATCCGAGGAGCAGCCGATGAGCGATGAGACCCGGGTATTGCTGCAGTTCCTCGACACGGAGCGGGATCATGTGCTCGGCATCCTGGAAGGCCTGTCCGAGGAGCAACTGCGGCGACCGGTCCTGCCGTCAGGGTGGAACTGCCTGGGGCTGGTGAAGCATCTGGCGCTGGCCGAGGCCCAGGCCGGCGTCGTAGAGGATGACCGCCACTGACAATGACACGAGCGGCTCGAACGCGGGCCCGAGCAGCTTGTCCGGGTTGACATCGGTCGTCAGTGCACCCGCGATGAAACCGGCCGGCAACAGCACGATGATCGCCGGAATGTGCAGCCTGCTGGCCAATACCTGGGCGCCGACCGCGAGCACAAGAATCAGGCCAATGCCGATCAGTATCTGATTTGTCGTCACGCAAGCCTCCGGTCGCGCCGAGTTAATTCTTTGTTTGCCGACCGTTCACTATGCAGTGGCTGGTGCTGAACTTCAGGTCGCGGCACATGCGCGATAGGGCCATTTTTTCCGCACGATCCCACGGTCAAGGCAGGGTGGGGAGGGAGTCATCACCCTTATTAGGTGATGAGCTCCTGTTGCCCGACTGATAGGAGGCATCGGGTCGGCCGCGGAATGCAGGTTGCGTAAACGCCGGCCCGGCACCGGCCAGCGCCCAGACCAAGCAGCCCGATGGGGACCAAGCAGCCCGATGGGACGGCCGGTCGCCGTGGTTCCAAAGGCTCTTCACCAGAGAGTCAGGTTACCTAGAGGTAGAATTCAGTAAACGGTCAGGCTGATGAGTGATGCTTCATCGTGGCTCTCCCGGTGCCGCCCCGATGACCTCGGCCCGGGATGCGCCCGAGAGCGCGCCCCGTCGGCCTCGCCCTTCCCCCCAGGCCGCCGGTCGGCGGGGCGCCCTCGCCAAGTCACAGCCGGTCAGTCTCATGCGGCCCGGCATTCTCGCGGGGAGATCATCCGCTGCCTCCGGCCGATGGCCCGCTCGCCGGCAGCGCCGATCCAGCTGCCGGTCGCTCTGCTCGTGAGCGGGGACGCCACATGATCCGCTGGAGGCGCAGGCCCAGTGCGCCGATCGTGATGAGCACCGCGACGTTCAGCAGCAACTGCACCGCGGAGCCCCAGGCCTCGGTCCAGTTGGCGTACGCGGTCGACAGGGCTATGTCGGCGGCTGCCGGAATGGTGGTGACCGAGATGAAAACGCCGATGAGAGCGCTTGCCCGTGATTCTGTCAATGAGACGACGCCAACGATTCCGGCTAGGACCGCGACAACGACAGAAAACAGGTTCGGCTTGTCGATCAGGCTCGAGACTGGCCGCACACCCAGCGAGAATGCCTTAGGAGTGTGACCTGACCAACGGATCGCCAGGCCGAAGAGAAAGGTGACGATGATCGCGGCCAAGAATCCAGCGAGAAGGGCAGCGCTGCCGCGGAGTATTGCCTGCCTGCCGCGCTTGTCGATGCCAAGCGCGACGCCCATGATGGCGTTGTATTCCGGTCCGACGACCATGGCGCCCACGATGAGTATCTGCGAATTGGTCAGGATGCCGACAGCACCAATCAGCCCGGCAATAGCCAGGAGGACGAAGAAGCTGGGCGCGTAGACGGCGTCTGAGCGGATCTTGGCTTCGACCACATCCCATACGGGAGCGACGTCCCTTTGGACCAGACCTTGCTTCGTTACCGGGCCAAGTTCTTCCCCGATTGCCGCGTCCACGCTCTCGATGAAGATCGAGCTGTGGTGGTCGCCTTGAAGCGCCTGTACTTGCCCGAGCACGGAATTGGCGGACCGGTCAAGCACGTCGAAGTGCACAGCGTCGCCGTCTGGGCGTCGTGCGGATCCGGTCAGTACGACCAGGTTCGAGACGCCGGAGTCCGCGATGAGCGCATCAGCGAGGCGTTCGGTCAGCTCAGGCGGGCTGACCATGCGTACGTGAAGAGTCACGGTCGCTCCAGGCAGGACGCCGAGATGCTGTGCAGCTACTCGGCGGCGATGGTGCCACCCTGCTGCCGGGTTTCGCTCGCTTACCCTACGGAGGCGGAGTTGTCTTTATGGTCGGACTGGATGAGCATCGACACGGCTTCGATCAGGGCCAGGTGGGTGAATGCCTGCGGGAAGTTGCCGAGGTGCTGGCCTGTCGTGACGTCAATCTCCTCCGCGTAGAGCTGCAGCGGTCCGGCGAACGACAGTAGCTTCTGGCACAGGGCGCGTGCGCGTTCGGTTTCGCCGATCATGGCCAGCGCGGTTACCAGCCAGAAGGAGCAGATGGTGAAGGTGCCTTCCTCGCCCTCGAAACCGGTGTCGGTTCCCTCGACCCGATAGCGCAGGACCAGGCCGTCCTGGGTCAGCTCGTCGGCGATGGCCAGGACCGTCGCCCTGATGCGCTTGTCGTCGGGGGGCAGGAATCCCATGATGGGCAGCAGCAGCAGCGAGGCGTCGAGGTCGTCGGTCTCGTAGTGCTGCCGGAACACCCCCCGGCTGGACAGGCCCTTGTCCAGGATCTCGGCCTTAATCTCATCGGCGCCTGCCCGCCAGCGCTTGGCGCGTTCGTCGGCGCCGCGCTCCTCGGCGAGATCGGCGCCGCGCGAAGCCGCCACCCAGCACATCATCTTGGATGCCGTGAAGTGCTTGGGGTCACCGCGGACTTCCCAGATCCCCTGGTCGGGCTCACGCCAGTGCGCCAGGGCGGCGTCCACGAACCCGGCGACCCCTTCCCACACCGGCGTCACGATCTGGGTAGCTCCGCTGTGGAACTGGACGTCCAGGGCGTCGAGAATCATCCCCCACACGTCGTGCTGCTGCTGATTCCAGGC
>JBKQQQ010000911.1:0-5942 GCA_052144275.1 Streptosporangiaceae bacterium | reverse complement strand
GTACGACAACACCCAGCGCCAGGCCAACCACGCCCACTCGGTGTGGCGTGATCCGGCGGCCGACTTCGGCTTTGACGCCCTCGGCGCGCACCTGACCGCGCACCACCGCTGAGGCAGACGCTCCGGCGCGGCACCAGCCGGGGCAGGAGGCCTGACCGGGGCTCGCGCCCCGCTCGTTCGGTATATTCCTCAATGTCCTTGACCTAGGCCGTGGCCGGGATCCGCTCCCGCCTGGTCAGGTCCGCGGACAGCGAGGTCAGCGGTGTTGCTGCCAGACCGCTAGCTGCAGGCCGGATCCAGCGGCACCGTGGCAGGCGACAGCACGTGCATGTAGGTGTTCAGCGCGTGGGCGCAGCCCAGGCTCCACTTCGCCTTCCCCAGGGAGTTGATCGCATACCCGGTGGTGACGGGCTGGTAATTATCCGAGACATCAACCGGGAAGTACGGGACGACGTCGACTTGGTTGTAGATCCGCCATGACACGGTGCTCAGGCCGCCGTAGCGCGCGGCGAAGATGGCGTCTCCCACCCGCGGTGAGGCAAATGTCCATGCCTGCGGCTTCAGCGGCGTATTCGCGGTCAGGTCCGTGACCAGGAGCGTCGCCAGCGCGCCACCCAGGCTGTGGCCGCACACCACTACTGGCAGCGCAGGATCAAGATCGGCCGCCAGACCGTCGGCGGTCGCATGCGCGACGTCGGCGGCGAAGGTGTTCGACGCTACCGAGCCCTGTGCCTGGCCCGGGGTCATGGTGCCGATGGTGTTGTAGATATCCAAGAAGCCCTGGGCGACCTTTCCGCTGCTGGAAACCTGGGTGAACGGCGCCAGATCCCAGTGAAAGTCATCCCACCACTCCATGGTGGTGGCAGTGCCGCGGATCGCTACCACCGCGGTCTTGGGATCACCGCCCACGGCGACGAACCCGTAGAAGGCACGCGACTCCTGGGGGCCAAAGAAGTCGGACATCTGAATCGTGCGCACTAGCGTGTAGCCAGCGGGCATGTCCGCGATCGTGGCCGGATTGAGCTGACTGGGGTCGCTGGTGTACTGATGGGCAGCGGCGGCGATGAAGGGTCCCCACGTGACCGCAGTGGCCGGGTTCATGGTGTCAGCAGGCATGTCAAATCCTTATCTTCGGTCCCGTACAGCGCTCATCAGACAGCATTCATCGCCGAGTGGCCGTGCGCAAGCACGGGCGCCCTAATGCCGCGTCAGGAGTCGGCTGGCCGGGCCCACGGCAGGGCCTCGGCCTCTTTCTCGGCGACCTCTTCCAGGTCCGCCTTCCGGTGCGCCTCGTCTTCCTGCAAGGCCTTGCCGATTACCGCGGCCTGCTCCTCAGCCACCCTCGTCTCAGCCTCGGCCAGCCCGGCCTGAGCCTTCGCGGCCTTCTCCTGGGCCCTTGCGGCCTTCGTTCGCGACTCGCGCCTGCTGTGGTTGCTCACGCCGCCGAGCGTCAAGATGCTCGCGGCCTTCCAGATAAGTCCCATGACGACCGTCCCCTAGATCGCCATCCACCATCGTCGCCGACGGTCAGGAGAACAAGGACTATCCGTCCCGGCCTGCCGGGGCCCTTGGTCCCGTACGGGTCTCGGCCGCGGCTACCTGCTGCGGATGCTGCGGCGAGTGATCACCGGGATGCTCAGCTGCGGGCGCCCGTGGTTCGCCACCCACGCCCAGATCGCTGCCCTGGCGAACCCGCCGGCCACCCCGACCGCAAGCCCGGTCAGCGCAAGAATCGCGGGGCCCGGCCGGGGATTAGGGAGGGCCGGGCCCCGCGTGGGAAGATACCTTTCTCTGGATAAGCGCCGGGCGCGCCTCATCTGTTACAGCTCATCTACAGCTGTTACAGCTCACCTACAGCTCGCCGGGAAGCGCGGGCACGGCCAGCGTGCGATGAGGCGGGGACGGCCTTATGAATTCAGGGTCGGTGTCAGGTCCGGGGTCAGGACCAGAGCTGTCTGCTCAGTGTCTTCGCTGCCGCGGAAGTGCTCGATCTGGCCGCCGCGGATGCGCCAGTAGTGGTGCATGGTCATCGATGCCTGCTGGCCGGTGATGATCGACCGGAACGTCCATCGGACGAGCAGGTGGACATCGTCTTGTCCGGCGGTGAAGCTGTGCGGGGTGAACTCCGTGATCTCGATGCTGTCGGCAAGATCGCGGAAGAAGCTCGCGACTCCCGTTTTGCCGGTTCGCGGCCCGTACCACGGCGCGGCGTGACTAGCCGCCTCGGCTGACCAGTCGACGTCGTCGGTCACGCGGTCGAGGATCGCTGCCACGTCGCCGCGCCCGACCGCGTCGTAGATCTCCCTGACGATCCTGAGGTTTTCCTGCTGGCTCATTGCGGCCTTCCTTGCTCCTTAGCGGTTGCTTGCAGGCAACGCTAGGCAGGCCGGCCCGCCCAGGCTATCGACTGTTCAGTCGATCTTTCCCGGCGGTCTAGCCGGTCCTGCTCGCGAGTCCGTTCCGCATGGCGAACATGGCCAGCGCCGCCCGCGTCGAGACTCCGCACTTGGCGTAGATGTGAACCGTGTGCGTGTGCACGGTCGACGGCGAGATCACCAGCTCGGCGGCGATCTCGCGCTTGGTGCGGCCGGCGGCGAGCCTGCGGAGGATCTCGACCTCGCGCTCGGTGAGGTCGGCCGGCAGCGGCGGCAGCGCAGCCGGGGATGCGCCGGCGGCATCGAGCACCGCCCGGATCGCGTCACGGTCCAGCGGCAGGCCAGACAGGATGCGGGATGCCTGCGGCAGATCGAAGGCGGGGCGATGCGGCCGTGGCTCGCCGAGCGCGTGCAGCACGTCGGCCGCGGCGAGCAGGCAGGCGGCGCCATCCAGTTCGGCCGCGCGTACCCCGGCCGGGTAACCGGACCCGTCCGTGCGCTCGTGATGACGGCTGGCTATCGGGCCCAGCGGCGCGAGCACCGGCGAGCGCGCCAGGATCCGGCCCGCGTGATACGGGTGCAGCCGCACCAGCTCCCGGTCTTCCGGACGCAGCGGGCCCGGCCGCTCCCAGACGCCGGCCGGGACGGCTACCCGCCCGAGGTCGTGGACCAGCCCGGCGCGGTAGACCAGCGCGGCATCGGCCGGGCTGAGCCGCTCAGCCGCAGCCCGGGCCAGCCGCGCGACGCCTCCCGAGTGGCCAGTGAACCACGGGCTCTTCAGATCGGCGGCGTCACCGAACCCGGCCAGCGCCTCCTCCAGGGCGGCTTCGTCACGGAACATGCGCCGCGGCTCCGGCTCGGCCTCGACCACCGCCGCCTGCACGTCATCCGGGCCCGAGATCCGCAGCAGCTCAGCCGGCGCGTCCAGGAAGATCGCCGCGATCGCCGGATCAAGCGCGCGCCCGGACCACCGGCCGACCGTCTCGGCCGCGGCCACGCCGCCCGCGACAGCATCGAACATCACCGCCGCGTACCCCACGGCCGCGAACCGCGCCGGCTCGGCAACCTCATCGCCGGCCCGGCCGGCCGGCACACCGCAGCCGTCGAAGCGCTCGAAGGCATCCCGAACGGCGCGGCCCACCGCCTCCGGCAACCGCAGGCGCTCCGCCAGGATCGCGCCCACCTCGCAGTCCGCGCGTGCCCCCTCAGCCTTCAGCCTGGCCACACCCTCAGGGCCGCCCAGGACCCGCAGGCCTTCGGCATCCACGCCAAGACCCGCCAGGAACTGCATCGCCTCGGCCAGCACCGTCGGGTCGATCAGGTCGCCGCGGGCCCGGACGACGATGTCATCACCGCCGAACGCCGCGGCGATCTCATGCGACGTCGCCGCGCACCCGGCGAACCGCAACAGCGTCCCGTAATAGACCTCGCCCTGGCGGACCCGGTCCAGCCCCGCCCGCCGGGCCAGCTCGGTCGCCAGCAGGCACGCGCGCATCGCCTCACCAGGCGGATGCCCGCGAGTCAGGTCACTCGCCACCGACAGCGCCGCAACCACGCCGCCGATCCCCACCAGCTCACGCACAGGCGCAAGTCTAAAGGTCTAAGGCGCAGATCCCGGCGGCACCGGTCGGTACCGCCTCGTTCGGCACGCGTCACGTGCCGTCGTATTCGTCGTGGCGGCGCCACCAGTGGCCGGTTTCGTTGCGACCGAGTGGCGCGCGGTCGAGCCACTGGTACATGCCCCAGAGGCCGTCCAGGCCACGCGCGTACGCCGAGTAGGTGTGGTACACGACGCCATCCTCGAGCGCGAACGCGCTCACGCCGGGTCCTTCTCGCCGGTACGTCTCCCAGTCCGTTCCGACGATGCTCGAGCCGACGCAGCAGAGCCCGAACGAACCGAGTTCGGTTGCGACCCCCATGTCCATGCCGTTCATCTGCATCACGGCGACAACCCAGGCTGCGGCGGCGAGCCCGAGCGTGGCGGTCAGCGCGGCTGCCGTCGCGGCCGTGCTACCGCTCGTCAGCGCGACAGAGCGGGGAGCCGGCGTCGCGTCCGTCCGGTGCCGGTCCACGGCGAAAGCGGAGGTGAATCGGCGATCAGGCATGGTCTCCCCGGGCTTCCTCAAGTGGGGTTGTGGTGGTCGGCCCGCGCGTGGACCGGTCGAGGTGTTCCGTCAACGCCTCGAGCGGGCGGTCCCAGTCGCGGGCCAGCGCGGCCAGGAACTGCTGCGCCACCTGCATCGGCGCCGAACGGAGCCGGTACCGCACCCGGCGCCGCTCTCCGTGTTCGGCCGTCACCAAGCCGGCCTCGGCCAGCAGGGCCAGGTGTTTCGCGATTGCCTGCCGCGTGATCGGCAGGCGAGCGGCCAGGTCGGTGGCCGTCGCCGGACCCCCGGAGGCCAGCGCGGCCAGGATGGCGCGCCGGCTCGGGTCGGCCAGGGCAGTGAAGACCTGCTCGGCGATCGCCTCGATATCAGGCGGCATCGAGGTAGCTGGCCAGTTCGCCCAGCTCGCTCGCCCAGCCCTTGGTGTTGCCGTCGTACGCCGCGCGGTAGGCCTCCTCGGGCAGCTGGGCGAAACCGCTCTCGACCACCCTCAGCCGCGTGCCCGCACCGACCGGTTCGAGCAATCGAATGGTTGCGTCAACAGCCCTGGCGATTGGATACGCGGCCTCCGGGATGCTCGCTCTGCGGTGCACATGCCGTCCTACACTTGCCGGGTCAGGTGTCCGCCGGCATCCCTGGGGGTCCGCAGTGGTGAGCGAGGACCTGGAAGCCCTTGTCATCGGGAAGACGTTCCGGGTCCCCGCTCCTGCCGGGCCGGCTGGGAATGGCGAGGCCGCGGCGCGGCAGTTCGACGTGGCGCTCATGTCGGCCGGGTTCAAATGCTCCGGGGCGCTGCTGGAGCATCTGTCCGGCCTGGACTCCGCAGTCGTGACCGGCACCGCCGTGCGGGTGCTCGCGACGGTGCGCCGGCTGGCCGGGGATCACGTGCAGCACATTACCGACCTGATGGCCGCGAAAGCCGGCCGGGTCACAGCGTATGAGCCTGGCTGCGTTCTGGGCGAGGACCCGGTGACCTTCGTCGGGCTGGAGCAGCCGGAAGGACTGCCCTACGGATCGGAGGTGTTCACGCTGAACCGGCTCCGCGAGCTGGTTCCCGCGTAGACCCGGGTGCGCAGCCAGGCCATCGGAGGCTTTCTTCTCGCCTGGTCTGTAACCCGGCGTCCCTGCCCATCCGGCGATGCTTATCTAGTTCCGCTCTAGTTCCGCCGCTGTCTCACCCGCGCACCCAGGGTTCGCGCTGGTATGGTTCAAGCCGACAGAGGCCATGGGGTCGCTTCCTTCTCACTCTGGACCGGGAGTGCTGCCCCTCCGGGGGAAAGCGCCCGGTAAACCTAGCTTCCCCGCTCTCCTCTGCCGCAGCCGTTACCGTCTGCCGGTTCCGGTCAGCTCCTGAGGTGCTCGTCGAAGAACGCGACGATGCGGCGGCGGGCGTCTCGTGCCGATGGCTCGTGGTAGGCGCTGCGCGACAGGCGGGCTAGCACGATCATCAGCCTGGAGGCAT
>JBKQQQ010000910.1:0-5171 GCA_052144275.1 Streptosporangiaceae bacterium | reverse complement strand
CAGTAGCCCGCAGCGTCAGGGGGATCAGATCCTTCAGGCTACGGCCGATGCCGGGGGGCACATCGTGGCGTGGGCTGATGACTGGGAGGTCTCGGGCGCGACGGACCCGCTGACCCGTCGCGGGTTCGGGCCGTGGCTGCGGGGAGAGATGGGGCCGTATGACGGCATCGCGGCGGCCAGCGTTGACCGGGTGGGCCGCAACGTCCGGGACACGCTTAACACGCAGACGCTGCTGACCAGTCAAGACCGCGTCGTGGTGACGGCGGATCACGCGGGGGTGTGGGATTTCAGCGATCCGAATCAGGAAAATGAGTGGCTGGCGAAGGCGTGGGGGTCGCAGATGGAGCTGCGCGCCATCCAGAAGCGCAACCGGGACGAGACGCTGCGGGCGCGGGCGGCCGGGGAACCCAAGCAGCGCCCGTCGTACGGGTACATGTATGTCCGGCTCGCCCCGACGGCGAAGGTCGATCATGTAGCGCTGGATACGGTCGCCGCAGAAATTGCCCGGGAGGCAGCGCGGCGGATTCTCTCCGATGAGACAGGGAAGATCACGGTTGCGACGGAGGCGGCGCGGCTGACGCGCGAGGGGATTCCCTCGCCGTCCGACCGGCGCGCCCAGTTGTATGGCCGCCCGGTGAAAGGCGGCCCGTGGACGGCGAAGACACTCAAGCACATCTTGTGCAGTGAGGCCGCGCTCGGGTATCTCATGCACGGTGGCCGGCCGGTGACCGGCGCTGACGGGCGGCCGATGCGGATAGCGGAGCCGTTGTGGGATCGCGCGACTCATGACGCGCTGGTCAAGGCGACGGCGCCGAAACGCGACGGAAGCCGCGCGCCGAAGGGCGTGCAACTGCTGTCGGGTGCGGCGTTTTGCGGGAACTGCGGGGCGCGGCTGTACATCGCAGGCCGGGCCAACTCCATGCATGCTTACGGATGTATCGCGCGGGTACGCGGGATTCGCGCGTCGGCGGAGTGCAAGCCCGCCCCGACTATGGCGATCACGGCGCTGGATGCGCTGGTGAGCGAGTGGTTCCTGGCCCGGTACGGGGCCGGGGAGGTCATGCGGAAGGTCTACGATCCGGGTACTGGGCACGCGGCCCAGATCGCGGAACTGGAGGCCACCCGCACGCGGCTACGCCAGGACCGCCAAGCCGGGCTCTACGACGACGCCGATACGCGGAATGGTACCGCACCGGATACCGGCGGCTCGGGGAGGAAATCACGGCGCTGAAGGCGCTGCCCGAGCGCAAGCCAGGCATGCGCATGGTGCCCGCAGGCCGGACCATAGCCCAGGAATGGGACGCGGTCGATGACGCGCGACGACGGGAAATGCTCGCAGAGTTCGAGGTCCGCGTTGTGCTGCACCCGACCGGGCACGACCCGCGCGTGGCGATTACCGGAATGGAGATCATCCCGGACGAGTCCGGGACGGCCGGCTGACACAAGCCCGTCAAGCGGCGAAACCGCCCGGCACCTACTTGGGGTAGGAGCCGGGCGGTTTCGTCGCCTCTCCGGCCGCTCTCACGGGGTGGTGAATGCCGGAACCAGGTAGCGGACCGTGCGGCCCATCCGCGTGGTCACTCGCACGTCGCGCACCAAGAGCCGTCCCTGGACCGGAAACGCCGTCACGGGGCATTCCAGCACGGTTGCGTCTGCCCAGGGCGCAAAGGCCAGCACGAGGACGCCAAGGTCCGGCCGTCCGCTGAGACGGCACCGTAGCATGCCGGTGTCGGCACCTACAGCCACGACCGCCAGGATTGCCGCCGGCAAATGTGCCAGCCATTCGCCTTTCTCGTGAGAGCGGACGGTTCCGCCGGCAAGAGTGGTGGCTGCGGCTATGGCGAGACAGCGTGACCGGGTGGCGATCTGCCATCCCGGCGCGCCGGTGACCGGAGCTGCCCAGGGACTCAGGCGGTCCAGCGTCCGTGAGTCCTGAGCAGCGAGGCCGCGATCACTCATCGCTCCCCCGTAGAGGTCGCGAACTGGGGGCCGGGTGATTACGGTTGGTGACAGAGCTGGGAGGCGGGCTAGTGCAAGTGCACGATCCGATAGTGCCGCTATACGTGCAGACGCGCGTGAGGGTGTGCACTTGCACTTTGCACTCCCGGTTACGGATAGTCATCTCGCGGTGCGCCAGTGGCCGCGTACCGTCTGGGCGGCGTAGCCATCGGCGGCGAGCTGGCGTAGCCGGTAGAAGACCCACCGCCGGCTCATGCCGGTGACCGTGATGAGGTCGCTGACGGGAATGCCTTCGTCTGGCGCGGCGGACAGCGCGCGTCTGAGGATCGCGTCCGGGTCCTGCTGTCCTGCTGCCCCGTCTCCGGGTGGATCTCTGAACGAGAGCCTGTCCGGGCCGGCTCACGGTTCCGTCGGTTCTGTCGGTTCTGTGATAACGATGAGGTTGCCCGACCCCCGGGCCATCCCGTTCATGCTGGTCAGCGGCTCGTCGGTGCCAAGGTTCCTGAGATAACGCACGTTCTCACCGGGGAGCCTTTCGCTCCGAGGTGCTGACTAGGCGGCGCGGCTCGAATCGCGCCAGCCCCGCCCGGCCGAACGGGTGTGGAGAGGAGAACCGGCGGTTCTGCCTGGCAACGGCTGACGGGGCCGACCTGAGTTTTTGATCCTCCGTGCGGTAGCCAAGCGGCCCACCCATTCAGGATGCTGCACCCATCCTCGTCACAGGCCGATCAGGACTCGCCGCTCCCGTCGGCCCGCCTCGACCCGCTCGCTGATCGTCACCCGCCCATCGGGCCAGCCGCGTTCAGGAAACTGGACGCTGGAGCGGTGCTGGCGGGTCCTGAGCCGGGCGGCGACGGCCTCGATGTGGCAGGTCACCGCCCGCGGGCGCCGCTACGACCTGGGCCTTGGCTGGTTCCGGCCAGCCAGCCAGCGGGACGCAGATCCGCCATTCGTGGAGCACCTGAGCGGCGGCGCCGGGTTCTTCAACGTGATCCGGATCTATCCGTCCCGCGGCGTGGGCGTCGCGGTCATGGGAAACGCCACCAGCTACACATCGACGCTGTGGCGCGCCTCGCCCCGGACGATAGACTCCGCGACCCAGGCACACGACCCCGACGCAGTTAGCCCCGGCCGGCCCGTGCCGTGTCACCCAACCGTCATGCCCAAGGCGAACGGGGGACGCCGCTCGCAGTCGCCCGCGCAGCGGTCAGATGAGGTCGTTCAGCGAGCGGCGTTGCCGGCGCATGCATCAGATCCCGGGCCGGCGGTGCGCCCGGTAAGCGTATCGGTTACTCGTCGCGGTACAAGGCCAGCCAGAGACATGCGTTCGTCTATTTCGCCATCCCGCGAACCGGGGAACCACAGCTCCGGCTATGGTAGCGGTGGCAGGCAGGAGCAGGAATGTCATCGACGTCAGAGCCGGCGCACCTGAGCAACCACCACCGCAACACGCTGCGCCAGCTCTTCCAGCATCCCGTGAGCCATAACATCGACTGGCGTGCCGTGGTGTCGCTGCTGGAGGCGGTTGGCTCGATCGTGGAGCAGCACGCCGGCAAGTTTGAAGTGACTCTCGGGTCTGAGACCGAATTCTTCGATCCTCCCGCCGGTAAGGACATCGACGTCCAGACGGTTGTTGACCTGCGCGGGATGCTGAGCAGAGCCGGCTACGGAGCCGACGCTGAGGAGGGCGGAGCCAAGGGCGAGGGGGCCTGACCGTGCCCGGCCGCACGCCGGGCGGGAGACAGGCAGTCGCGACCGGTTGTCCTGTAACGGGAAACATGGGCAATCGGCAGCCCTGGCAGAGCGGAACGCCAGGTAGCAGGCGGGTCCTCTATCTCGGGGTGCCGGTAACAATCGAGCCGTCAGCACCGCTACGGCGTCGAGTTTCCTGAACTGCCCCGGTGTGCGCGGTGGTACGGGGTGGTCGTCAGCGTGGCCGGAACGGGTTATCGGCGTAGCGGGCCGCTGGCTGCTCTCACCGCGCCGGTACCGTTCGGCTTGGCAGGCGTCCCAGGCCCGCTCCAGCTGCGGGGTCGATGAGGCGGGCAATCCCTTGCGGGAGCAGAAGGCCCGGAACTCCAGGTCCGGCTCGGCCAGCCGTCGCCGGCGTTCCGCCCGGTCGGACCGCGGGACCTCGATGTCATTGGCGGCGAGAGCGTTCATCGTGTCACCGCCGCGGCATTCGCAGCCGCCAGGCCAGGGATCTGGCCCGGCGGCGTGCATCGGGCACCGACGGCCTCAGCCGGCTGCGCGGCAATGCGCGCGCCATGAGCACGGCCATGGGTGACAGCCAGGCCGGCGGGCATGCGCTCCTCCGGTAGCCCCGGTAGCTGGCCGCCCTCAGCGGCTGAGATCCGGTGCGTGTCGCTCACACTACACTCGCATCCAGAAACTAGCAACCTATTTCCAGAATTTGGCGGCATGTTCATGGCGGCAAACTGGACCTTCCTGACCAGCCACGCGCCGGCCAGAGTACGGATCGGCACTCCCCCGGCGCGGGGCTGAGGCCGGTGCCCACGCCCGTTCCCGCCCGGCCTGCATGCCGCAGGCTCAACCTCCTGCGACAGACCTAGGTCACCGGGCCTTGATCACCGCCGTTTAGGTCTGGTGACAGCACCGTTAACGGCACCCCGTGATGCGGCGCCAGTTCTCCCGGTCGCTCTCGGACGGCCCGATCAGGTCGGCCAGCTCACCGAGCACTGTAGTGTCCAACATGAGCGCCTCCCAGCGTTCGCGCCGAGGCCCCCGCTACCTGCACCGGTTGTCCGGGGACCTCGGCATATGTAGTTGTCTAGAACAAACCTCCGGTACCGCGCCCTCTGATCCTTCAGACAAATACTGAAACGACATAAACCGTGACGGTATGAGATCAGCGATCACCTGCCAGCCGGTACGCCCAAACCGAGATCAGCTAGCGCAACCACACCACTCCATCGTCTGACCTGCGGCGGGAGGCTTAGTGTGCATAGGGATTTAACACCCTCTTCTGGCTCAACTTGATCCAGATGTGTGGTAGGTGGTGCTCACCTCAAGGTCTACGATGCAGGTGTCCTAAACAATCATTCGCGCTATGCCTTGCGGACGCTCCCGGGTGCGGGTTCCGCCGGTTCATCCTTGATCAGCTTGCAGGTAGAGCTGATCCGTCAGAGAGCAGGCGACATGAGCGGCGGCTACGAGCTCCAACGCACTGATGCCAAGGGTGAAGGCGTGTT
>JBKQQQ010000909.1:0-9692 GCA_052144275.1 Streptosporangiaceae bacterium | reverse complement strand
TCCTCGAAGTCGGCTATGGACTGCCCGTCCACCCCGGCTGCACCCTTCTTCGCCTTGACCCGCCTGTACGCCTCCCACACCAGCTGCTTCGGTATCTGAAACGACTTGTCTTCCGGTCCTGACTTGCTCACGCGTCTCCTCCCAGGACATCGCCTGGTTGCTCGCAGGAACAAACCGACAGATGAGCCGGCCCCTTCGCTCCGCTCCCATTGCAGGAGCTTCACCACTACTACGGGCCGGTCCGCCAGCGGATGCCGCATCGGTACTCAACGGCTAACGGTTTCTGCCGCCGCCGCTCTTCCTCTCGGCGCCCTCTCACCCTGAGAGGAGCACCAGTATCAGCACCCGCCTTCCCACGTTCCATGCAGAAGCGGCAGACCGGGCTCGCGCCACCTACACGCCGGACACCGCCTGGCCAGTAAACGGGCACCCGCCAGGCTTATCCCGGACCCATTCAATCGCTCCGGTTTTGATGTCGTCTAAGATTTTCGACGCTTCATCGGTGGTTCACTTGCGTTCGCCTTCCCGACCCCTATCTGACGCATCACGTGCGCCTTTTCCTCAACGCTCACCACAACAGTCGCTAGCTAATGCAGCTTGAGGTGATTTGGCATCTCCCCCCGCAGGGCGACGCCGAAGGGCCACTACCCCTTCATCTTCTGCACAGCACCGCATCAGAGAAATCTCCTACGGCGACTCCCCTCAGCGTTCGTGGCACACTTGAATATTCACTCAAACCCCGGCAATCGCCCGGAATTTTAGAGACTTCCTCGAGAGCGTAATCTCGACGGTGTAATTCCCGAGACTGAGGAAACATTGGTGACTGAAGTGAGAGGGGATCGAACCAGGCCGGGCCAGAGCTGCCGGCGCCCGATGAGCCGGTCCTGCGTGAGCTCACCGAGCGGGCCCACGGCGGAGGGCTGAGGCTGACCAGCAAGGGCAGCCTGCTAAACCGGCTGACCATGGTGGTGATCGAAGGCGAGCTGAATGACCACGTGGGCTATTCCAGGCATGACCCGGCCGGCCGCTATGGCGGCAATTCCCGTAATGGCTACCGGGCCAAGACGGTGATCACCGAAGCCGGGCCCGATAGACATCTCGGTGCCGCGGGATTGGGATTCCAGGTTCGAGCCGAGAATCGCCGCCAAGGCAACGGCGGCTCACTGGAGTCGACGACATCACGCCAGTACCATTGGCCTCAGACTGCCGTCTGGGTCCTCTGCTCAGCCCGGTTGTCACGTCCGTGTCACGCCCGTGTCACGCCTAGGGCGACAAGATGGCTAGGGTCGAAGCCCTAGTTAGCAATTCACGGGCGGAGGACACTTTCCGTTCTAGTGGTTGCTGTTCTGGCTGCGAAAGTCAGCCGAGGCGATGCCGGGTCGGCTGACTTGGTGCTCGCGAGCCATACTCCGCTGGGAGAGGGGCACCGCCCGCCGCTAGCTGTAGGACAGCGGAAAGGACATATCATGGCCAGTGAAGCCGAAGGCGATCTGCCAACCGCATTGCAGTGGAATCGCATCATTATCTACGACCCGCCTCCCGACTGGTGGCTCCGTGACATCGACGCGGGAACGCAGCGCGAACTGACGGTAATCCGCCTCGAGACAATGCAGAAGAAATCTCATCCACAACTCTTTGCGCCCTCCCGCGCAGCCACCAGGTTCCATCCCGTAAACAAGACCTTAAGGAGAAATGGTGAGCAACATCGTGATCGAGGTCAACGGAAACGGCGCGGGCGACGGCTTCCTGATCGCACCTGACAGCGGCATCACCTTCTCCATGCCGCTGTCCCTGAGCACCGACGACGGGAGCACAGTGAGTGCGACGATCGATGCGACCCCAAACGGCGCGGGCATCACCCTCCCAGGCGGTAGCATCAGCATCAGCCCTTCCCCGACCACCATCCCGATCTCCCCGGCCACGGTGAGTGCCTCGCGGGGCGACACGGTGATCAACGTCCATGTCGGCGCCGTGAAGACTTCGTTCAGCCTGACCGCGATCAGCAACCCGGAGATCTGGTTCCAGGGGCGGTTCGAGGCGCGCTTCGCCACCGATGGGGACTACTACAACGACGGCAGAGGCACCTACGGCACGGGCACGGCGTCCGGTGGAACCACGGGCTCGGATCCGACCTTCGGCGGCGCCGGCTGGACATGGGCACTCGAAGGCGAGCCTGATTTCGTCCCCGCCGGGCCCGTTGCGAACAGCGTCCCGAACCCGATCACCAAGCCGGTCGGACGGATCGTGCGGTTCAACAAACCGGTCGCGCTGCGCCAGTTCGCCGCGCCGGTGGCGACCACGGTGAACGCGATATCCGGATCCACGACCGGCGGTACGGAGATCTTCACGGCCGGTGACCCGGTGTTCGGAGCCACCGTCGACCTTGGCCCGGACACCTACCTCGCGGCCAACCAGCCCACCAACACCGCCGATCCGCAGCCTGCCGAGCAGAACGTGGAAGGCTTCGAGCCGATGAACCTGTTCGAGTTTCACATCAACGGGTTCTTGTCCGGGGAGTCGGCGAGCTTGGCCGATCGCCCGAAGGCCAACGATGTCGTCCCTCTGGACGCCGCCGAGATGGCAATTCCCCAGTTCGTAGACCCGGCCACCGGGACAGCCCAGCCATTTTTCGACCAGGCCACATTCGAAGCGGAGCGGCTCAAGCAGTTGCAGCACGCCTACAACGCGCTGACGCCCGCGCAGCAGACAGGGACGGTCGCCGGAAGGAACCTTAAGACCCGCATCGACATGATCTCGCCGAGCACGTCACTACCGCAGGGGTGGACGGGCAAGGAGGAATACACCGGCAAGGTCAACGCCGACATCACCTTCCAACCGAACGCGTCCACGGTGATGGAGTACTTCGCCGACTACACCGGCTTTACGTTCTTCAGCAAGCTGTTCACGTTTCACTCCGACGAGCTGTGCGGCTACGTGCATGGCAACCTCACCGTCGATCCTGCCGCCCGGCTGACGAAGACCTGCTCGTTCCAGATTCAGAACAGCACGTTCGGCAAGGACGAGCTGATCTCCATGGGATTGCCGGCCAGCTTCCCGTCCGCCTTCTGGGTGGTCATGGACGGATTCTTCCCGTCGGAGCTCGGGATCGACGCCACGGGAAATCTCACCAACCCGCCCAACCCCCCCAACGTCACCTTCACCGTCGACCCCACGAACGCGAATACCGCGGCAATCATCAACGCGCTGGTGACAGACGACGAAATGCAGATCGAGCCGTTCACCGGTCCGGTGCTCGCTACGACGCTGCCGCCGCCGAATGCGCCGCAGCGGTTCTTGTATCCCTTTACCGTCAAGTTCACCGGAACGGACGGCTTTATCGATCAGACCGAGACGCTGACGCTTACCGTTAGCATCACCGTGAATGGCAAGGCCTACGGCTCGTCGGCGCCGCTGATCCTGACGACCGCGGCCAATCCGTATGTGACCGATGCGGATGCGGGCAACCAGTACACCACCTGGCTGAGCACCGACCTGCGGGTGTTCAGCGTGGACGACGACACGCCGAAGTTCGGCAAGACCGTCAGCCAGTTCTACCCACCGGGCGCTGTCGCCGCGCAGTACCCGGTGACCGCGGCGGCGGCCTCCGCTGCCGCCACCGCATACATCACGGATGTGATTCAGCGCCTGACGCCGACGGGCACGGCCGGTGGGGACAGCTTCGGGACGAGCCTGGGAGAGGCCGAAGACGCGTCCGGCGGCGAACTGGAGTATCTCCAGGTCAATCCCCGGACTAACAAGGCGGCCTTCAACTTCGCGATCTGCCGGGTGCGGATCCGGGGAACGACGCCACCGTCCCCGCCGCCGCCGTTCACGACCCAGGCGCGGAACTGCCGCGTGTTCTTCCGGGCCTTCCAGGCGCAAAACACAGTGTCGACCTTTGACCCGAGCACGACATATCGCTCGACGCCGATCGGCGTACCGGATGTGACCCCGCGGGTCCCGCTACTGGGCGTCCAGACCGATGCCATGGGCCAGGACGAGGTCGTGACGATCCCGTTCTTCGCCGTCGACCGGGTCAACCTCCCCGGCCCGGCCGACCTCACGACGCAACCCCCAGACACGCCGAACATGCAGACAATCACGCCGCAGACCGGCGCAGAGGTCGACACCTACTACGGCTCCTGGCTGGACATGAACCAGCCGACGCCGTTGTTCCCGCAGTTTGTCAAGGCGAACGATTTCGACAACGCGACCGGGTACTTCGGCACCAGCGGCTTCGGTACCCAGTCGATCAACGCCGCGTTCACCCGGGCGCCGCATCAGTGCCTTATCGCCGAGATCGCGTTCGATGACGTCCCGATTCCGCATAACGCGGACAGCTCGACCTCTGACAAACTGGCGCAGCGGAATCTCGGCTACGTCGATGGCCCCAATCCCGGTGTGCCCGGGTCGCGGCGGATGCCGCACCCGTTCCAGGTTCAGGCCAGCTCGGCGGCGACCAAGCGGGTCGACGAGCTGATGATCACGTGGGGAACAACCCCGGCTGGCAGCACCGCGTCGATCTTCTTGCCGGGAGCGAGCGCGTCCGACGTCATCGCGCTTGCCGACGCGATGTACCCCTACCACACGCTGAGCGTCCAGGACCCGTACACGATCACGACGCCGACAGGGGAGATGACCTTTGTCCCGATCCCGAGAAGCACTGGCTTCATCCCCGGATTGCTGACAGTCGACCTGCCGGCCGCCGTCAGGCACGGTGACCTGCACACGATCGTCGTGCGGCAGCTGACCGACATGACGCAGTTCCCGGGCGACCTGGGTTTCAACCCGAAGCGGAGCAAGCGGGGTCCGCAGACAACCCGCCGCGCCGCCGAAGCGAGACGGCAGCTGTCGATCCTGGAGTGGCGCCGCGTCCTCGGCGCTTTCCAGATCAACCTGAACATCACGACCAAACAGAACCTCCTCGTGCCGGAGGAGCACCGTCTCGCGCTGTTCAAATGGATTTCCGACAGCGTTCTGCCGGAGAACCGGTGGTATCCGGTGATGCAGCGCTACGTCTTGCAGCTCGCCACCCGGGTCAGCGGGTTTGGCGGAAACCCGGCGGAGATACCGCCCTCGCCCACCGGAAGCATCCCCGGCGTGCGTGACGGCGACGGGCGGGATCGCGACGAAGATCACGCGGTGACGGGCAAGGTGGTGGGCCTAGCGTTCGATCACTTCGGGGATTTCGAGGGCTTCGTGGTCGAGGTTGAAGAGGGCGAGCTCTGGCGATTCCACAGCCGCGAGCGGCGCGTGCTTGAGCTCGTCAGCCGGGCGCTCGAAGAGCGGATCTTGGTAACCGTGGTCCGTGAGCGAGAACGGCGCGGCCAAATGCGATCGATCATTTTGCACGGCGCCGGGCGGCTGCGGGAGGTGTGAGGAGTGCTGATGCAAGCTGAACTGGAGGCGATCATCGGCCAGTTCGAGGCCGATACCGGGACCATCCATCTGATCGAGGAGGGGGTCCTGATCCTCAAGGCGCACGTCGGCGTGCCGCCGCGCGTGGTTGAGATCGTCGCCAGGGTTCCGATCGGCAAGGGGATGGCGGGGTTGGCCGCTGAGCGCAACGAGGTCATCGCTGCCTGCAACATCCAGGTCGACAAGACGGGAAGCGTTCAGGCAGGCGCAAAGGAAACCGGAGTGAACGGCGCGGTGGTAGTGCCAATCCGCGACGGGGCAGGCAAAGCGGTGGGCGCACTTGGCGTCGGTGTTCATCGGGAGCACGAGTACTCCGACGGCGAGGTCGCGAAACTGCTCGAGGAGGCCATGCGCCTGGCCCCTGGGTTGCCATAAGACCACAAGACAATTTGAGGATGCGCGGCGGCGTGCAGATCAACCGGTTATCGCGCCGACTCTCGCGAGGTGGTTTCTCTCTTCGTAAGGCCAGCCGCGGGCCGTCGAGTGGTTCTTGGCCGTGGCGGGTGGCTTGCGCGTTCTGGCCGGCTGGCGGACGGCGGGCGGTGAGCTGGGCTTCCAGGCCGTCGAGGATGACTTGGATGCCGAACTCGAAGCTGTTGTCGGGTGCCGCGGCGTAGTCGGCGGCGGGTGTTCCGAGGCGGGTGCGCAGCCGCGGGAACTGCGCCGCGATCTCGCTGGCCTTGGCCATGCTGGCGCGTATGAGCTCGTGGGCGTTACCGCCGTCGCGGCTGAGCTTGCGGGTGAGCGTGGCCGCGGAGGCTAGGCCGAGGGCGTTGCCGAGCACGTAGGTGAAGACGGTGGCCGCTGCCTGATCGGCTTGGGCGGCGGTGAATCCGGCGGCCTCGTAGATGGCGAGGCTGTGGTCGTCGTGGCGGGCCTTGCCGGTGCCGTACAGCACCTGGGAGCCGAAGGCCTGCACCAGCCAGGGGTGGCGGGTGAGCATCGCGTGGAGGCCGGCAGCCATCGCGGCGGCCGCGGGCCGCCAGCCGGCCGCGGCCGGGTCGGGCAGCGTGATCTCGTTCCAGACCTGGTCGGCGGCGAGGGCGATGAGGTTGTCCTTGCTGCCCACGTGCCAGTAGACCGCGGTGGCCGCCGAGCCCAGCCGCGTGCCCAGGGCGCGCATGTTCAGGCCTTCCAGGCCTTCGGCGTCCAGCAGGCCGATGGCAGCGGTGACGATCTGGTCGCGGGTCAGCGTGTCGCGCGGCATGCGGCCCAGGGTAGCGGAGGCTTGAACGCCGTTCAAGAATCTACTTGCACAGTGTTCAAGTAAGGCTGTATCGTTCCGTTTGAACGCTGTGCAAGTCGCTGCGGGGCCACCCCGGCGTCCTGCGCGAAGAAAGCGGAAAGGAATGAAATGTCACATGACACGATGTCCGGCTACGTCGAGGCGGCGGCCGCGAAGTTCGGCATTCCCGGCGTTGCTGTCGGGGTGTGGGCGGACGGCCGGGAGGATTACGCGTGCCACGGCATGACCAGCGTGGACAACCCTCTGCCGGTTGACCGGGACACGCTGTACGTGCTGGGCTCGGTCACCAAGACCTATACGGCGACCGCGCTGATGCGCTTGGCCGCGGCGGGGCAGGTCGAGCTGGACGCGCCGGTGCGCCGGTATGTTCCCGAACTCGTGCTTGCGGATGAGCAGACCGCGGCCGAGGTCACCGTGCTGAACCTGCTCAACCACACCTCTGGCCTCGGCTGGGACATTCTCACCGACACCGGTGAGGGGGATGACGCCCTGGCCCGCTTCGTGCCGAAGCTGGCCGAACTGGAGCTGGTCGCGCCGCTCGGCGCCCGGGCCTCCTACAGCCAGGCGGGCTACAGCCTGCTGGGGCGGGTCATCGAGAAGGTCCTCGGCATGCCCTACGAAAAGGCCGTTGCCTCGCTCATATTCGAGCCGCTGGGCCTGTCGCACAGCTTCTTCGCGGCCGGTGATGTCCTAACCCGGCGGTTCGCCGTGGGGCACAACCGGGGTGAGGACGGAACAATGCCCGTCGCGCGGCTGTGGAGAGGCCCGCGCTACCGTAACGCGGGCGGGGGCCTCGCGTCCTCGGTGGCGGACCAGATGCGCTGGGCCCGGTTCCATCTCGGTGACGGCCGCGCGCAACGCGGTTCCCGGGTCCTGCCTGCCGAGATGCTGCACCGGATGAAGGAGCCGACGGCCGCGTTGCGGGGCAGTAGCCTCGGCGACGCCCTCGGCATCGGCTGGTTCCTGCGCGACGTGGACGGTGTCCGCACCGTCGGGCACAGCGGGTCCGCGAACGGCCAGTTCGCCGAGCTGCTCACCGTGCCCGAACGGAACTTCGCCGTCGTCTCACTCTCCAACGCCGGCCCGGACGGCATCCCCTTCAACCAGGCCGTCGTCCGCTGGGCGCTGCAGACCTACCTGGGGGTGACCGACCGGGACTCGCAGCCGCTCCCCTACGACCAGGCGCGGGCACAGGAGGTCGCCGGGCACTACGACAACGACGCCATGAACCTCACCATCGCCGCCGACGGGGCAGTGCTGACGCTCGCGGTCGACATCAAGCCGGAGATCCGGGCGGCGGCCGACGAGGAGCTGCCCCCCGGCTACCCGCGGGAAGAAATCGGCCTGCTGCCCGGCGACGGGGACGAGTACATCATCACCGACGGCGGCATGAAAGGGCTACGCGGCTTCTTCACCCGCGACGACAGCGGTGCCGTCGTGGGAATCGACGTCGGCGGCCGGATGCACCGCCGGGTTCCGGCGGCCTCCCGGTAGAGCCCGATACGCCGGCCACCCATCCACAGCATCCGAAGTGGCGATCGGCTCACCGGCGGCGCCGCCATGTTGCTGCCCGCAGGCCCGGGTATGGTCGTATTCACGGACGAGAACGCTCTTGGCGGTGAGGGCTGTGCCTGACATCCTGAGCCAGGGCGGGGGCCGTGAGTCCGGCCCGTGGCCGCGCCGCGTGGCGGCAGCCGCTGTGCTCGCGCTGGTGGCTGTGACGATTGTGCATTACCTGCCGCGGTCACGGCATGGGACGGCGCGGCCGGTCCGGGCGGCTGTCACCGCGACTCCGCTGCCGCTGACGATTTCGGGCGCGGTTTCTGGTGACGCGGGGGTGGCGGCGGAACCCGACGGCATCACGGGTCAGACCTTGTCCTGGCCTGGCGGTCTTCGGCTGCCGGCTACCGGAGAGCGGCCGGTGTGGTTCTGGCCGGCCACGGGCCAGGTGGCGCCGATCGGCGGCCTGCCACGGCAATCCTCTGGCTACCAGTTCATCCGCGCGACGGGCGGCTGGGCGGTGAAGGCCGGTCCGGCTGCTCAGGTCGGCTGCGGCAGTTGCGCCGGACCTCCGCGTGCCGTCTATTTCCTGGCCGATCACGCGCAGGCGGTAACCCAGGTGGGGTTGGCGGACGCGGTTGCGCCGGGCGCCGCTGGCATGCTGTGGCTGACCAGCTACCCGCCGGATGCCGAGCCGCGCACTGCCGCGGGCATGGCGCGGGAAGTCAGCATCACTGGCCGACCGCTCGGGCCGCAGCTCAGGCTTCCGGCCGGGTACCTGATCGAGCAGGGAACGGACCGCGGCCTGCTGCTGGCCCCAGTGGCCCAGGATTCGGGAACGATGCCTGACACGTTGTGGGATCCAGCCCCTCCGCAGCCCAGCCGCGCCTTTGCTGGAGTGATCGCGGCGAGCGCAACCCAGATCGCCTGGGCGCCGCCGTGTGTCGCACGATGTCGTGTGCAGGTGCTGAATCTGGCCACCGGCCGGCAGGTATCGGTCGAGCTGCCCGAGGCGAGTTCGGTGGCCAATGCAGCCTTCAGCCCCGACGGCAGCTTTCTGGCGGTCCAGGTGAGCTTCAGCGACGATTCAGACGACGGCGAGCTGGCGGTGCAACTGGAGCTAGTATCCACGGCCAGCGGCCGCCTGACGGCCGTGCCGCAGACCTGGGTCAGCAGCGATGCCCTGATCGGCTTTGGCTGGCCCGCCAGCAGCGACAGCCTGGTCGCTGAGCTGAGCTTCACCACCAAGGTGCAGCTAGCGTCGTGGCGCCCAGGTGCCAGCCGGCTGGCCATCGCGGTGCTCAGGCCACAGCACAGCCCCGCCTCCCTGGTCATCGGGCAGTACGCTCCCTAGCGTCAGCATGGCCGGAACCCGCTCATGAGGTGGCCTGCTGCCCTGGCGGTGATGCCGGCGGATCGGCGGATGCCGTCCCGGGCCCCTCCACTGCCGGCGGTGCGGCGGATGCAGGCAGCTGCGCCTTCATCCGGGCCAGCTCGCCGTCCACGTCATGGCCTGCGGTCAGGGCAT
>JBKQQQ010000908.1:0-6252 GCA_052144275.1 Streptosporangiaceae bacterium | reverse complement strand
TCTCGGCGGTGCCGCCGTAGATGGTGGCGGCCCGCGCGTACAGGTATTCCGACCGCCACGGCGTCTCGGTGAGCTCCACGGCGCCGGGCAGCAGCTCCCGGGCGGTGTCGTACAGCTGCTGTTCGGCGGTGGCCAGCAGCACCTTGTCGACGGACGTTTCCGGGCCGAGCCGCTCGCCTTCGGCCAGCCGCCGCTGGGTCGCATGCGAGCGGCAGCGAACGGTGTGCAGCGCCAGGTACGCCGAGCCCAGCGCGGCCTCGTCCGGGATGGCCGTCTCGGCCAGCAGCCGGTCCAGCCGCGTGTACAGGTAGGCGATCCGGTGCCAGAAGCAGGTGGAGCGTTCGTAGGGGAGCAGGTCCGTGGCCAGCTGCCAGCCGTCGCCGGGACGGCCCAGCATGCGGTCGCCGGGGACGACCACGTCGTCGAAGAACACCTCGGCGAACTCGTCGACGCCGTGCATCGTGCGCAGCGGCCGGACGGTGATGCCCGGGGTGTCCATGTCCACGAAGAAGGCGGTGATGCCGCCGTGGCCCGGTGCGGTCCGGGTGAGCAGGACGCAGCGGGCCGAGTACTGCGCGAGGCTCGTCCAGACCTTCTGGCCGGTGACCACCCAGTCCCCGTCCACCTCCCCCTTCACGGGGACCGCCCGGGTGGTGAGGGAGGCCAGGTCGCTGCCGGACCCGGGTTCGGAGAATCCCTGGCACCACTGCTCGCGCCCGCTGAGCAGGCGCGGGACCATCTCCGCGGCCAGCGGCGGCCGGGCGTAGGAGATCATCGTGGGGGCGAGGACCTCGACCATCGAATAGATCCCCGGCTCGGCCAGGTCGCGCGTGGCGACCTCTTCGCCGAGCACCGCCCGGAGCACGGCCGGCCCGCCGAGCCCGCCGACCTCGGCGGGCCAGCCGTACCGTATCCAGCCCGCGTCGAACAGCGCGCGGCGGACCCGGGCCAGCTGGGCGACCTGCCCGCCGAGTGAGTGGTCGGGCCCGGGTGACAGATCGTGCTCGGCGAGCCAGGCGCACACGCCCGCGCGGAACTCCGTTACGTTCATGTGCCGGCACGTTTGTAGGCGTGCGGGCGTCCGGAATCGTGAGCTCCGTTACGGCGGATGAACGTCATGGCCCGGGTCCGCAGCCGCCAGCCGCCGGGGGTCCGCACATATGTGTCGTTGTAGTAGCCGATCCGCATCTCGTGGGTGGCATGGTCGACGAAGCAGAGCGGCTGGGTGCCGGTGGCGGTGTCGCCGGCCAGCTCGATGACCGGCGTCCCGGTGAGGAACAGGCCCTTGGGGGCGGCCGCGACCAGGGCCGGGAATTCCGCCAGGGGATACGTGTCGCCGAAGGCGCTGTAACTGCCGTCTGGGGTGAAGGTGGCCAGCACCCCGTCGATGTCACCCTGGGTGATGGTCACCGCGTAACGGGCGAGCAGTTGCTGGATCTCCATCAGGTCGTCAGTGGACAAAGACGTTCCCGCCCTTCATCACGAACCGCACGTCTTGCGTGACGGTGATGTCCTGCAACGGGTCGCCGGGCACCCCGACGATGTCGGCGAGCAGCCCCTCGGCGAGCCGGCCCCGGTCGGTGACGTCGATGAGCTCTGCGGCCGTGACGGTGGCCGCACGCAGCACCGCCAGCGGGCTCATCCCGCGGCTGACCAGCGCGACCAGCTCGCTCGCGTTCCGGCCGTGCGGGATCGCCGGGGCGTCGGTGCCGACCGCGATCCGCACCCCGGCCTCGTAAGCGGCGCGCACCGACGTGCGGGCGCGCGGGAACATCTCGGCCGCCTTGGCCTGGAGCTCCGGCGCGGCCTTGGAGACGTCCATGCCGTCAGCCAGGAACGTCGTCGGCACCAGGAAGGTGCCGCGCTCGACCATCAGGTCGATCGCCGCCTTGTCGATGAGGAAGCCGTGCTCGATGCAGTCGATGCCCGCCTCCACGGCCGCCCGCACCGCGTCCGCGCCGTGCGTGTGCGCCGCGACCCGCAGGCCGCGCCGGTGCGCCTCGTCCACGATGGCGCGCAACTCCTCGTCGGAGTAATGCTGTGCGCCGGGCGCCCCGGTATGCGACATGACCCCGCCCGATGCGCACACCTTGATCAGCTTCGCGCCGTGCTTGATCTGGTACCGGACGGCGCGGCGCACCTGGTCGATGCCGTCGGCGATGCCCTCTTCCACCGTCATCGGCAGCACGCCGGGCGCGAACGCCCCGAACATCGTCGGGTCGAGATGCCCGCCGGTCGGGGTGATGGCGTGCCCGGCCGGGATGACCCGGGGACCGTCGATCCAGCCCGCGTCGATCGCCTTGGCCAGCGCGACGTCCAGCAGGTAGCCGCCGGTCTTCACGAACAGTCCCAGGTTGCGAACGGTCGTGAAGCCGGCTCGCAGCGTACGGCGGGCGTTGCCGACCGCGCGCAGCATCCGTAGCGGCGGATCGTCCTGGACGGGGGAGTACGCAGCGGTCTCGCCGCGCCCGCCCATCAGCAGGTTGACCTCCATGTCCATCAGCCCGGGCAGGAGAATTAGCTCGCCGAGATCGATGATCTCGCCTTGCGGCGGGCCGCCGACCCCGGCAATCAGGTCTCCCTCGACCCGCAGGATCCCGGGGCGGACGATCTCCCCGGCATCGACGTCGAGCAGCCCGGCGGCCTTGAGCGTGAGCACAGTCAGGCGGTCTCCCTCCCGCATCCGAGGCGGTCTCCCTCGCGCATCCGGCGAGGTCCACCTCCCATATCCGACGAGAATGATATTCTCGAATATGAGTAGCAGATTTTCACACCCAGGCCATGGCGTCAACGCTCTGTTTCCTGCTCGCCTCCGGGGCGCCCCTGGAGCCGCGGGTCGCGGCCGATGTCGGCCCAGCGCTGGCTGTGGTCAGCGAGTTGAGCCACAGCGCGGTTCCGTCCCATCATTCCTTCCCGCGCAACATAGTTGATTCTCCGTCATGGAGAAGATAGCTTTCTCATATTGAGAGGAGAACGCTCGCGTCATGACCTCGCCCGCATCGGCCCTGCGGCCCGGTGACCAGCTCGCCAGCACCGTCTGCACCACGAGGGTGGTCGTCATCCGGGCACCCCATGAGCGGCGGCCGCTGATCGCCTGCGCTGGAAGCCCCATGGTCCCCGGACCCGTCGCGCCCCAGTCGCCAGTCGCCAGCCGCTGATGCCGATGCCGATGCCGATGCCGCCACGCTCATCGGCAAGCGCTACGTGGATGCCACCGAGACGGTCGAACTCCTCTGTACCGCGTCCGGGGTCGGCGTGCTGAGCTGCGACGGCGCCCCGATGACCGTCAAAGCGGCCAAGCCGCTGCCCGCCTCCGACTGAAAGGGCTGCCAATGGAACGCGACGACCTGATCCTGATCAGCGTTGACGATCACATCATCGAGCCGCCGGACATGTTCCTGAATCACCTGCCTGCCCGGTACGCCGACGACGCGCCGAGGCTGGTGCACCGGGACGACGGCACCGATGTGTGGCAGTTCCGTGAAACGGTGATCCCGAATGCGGCGCTGAACGCGGTGGCGGGGCGGCCGAAGGAGGAGTACGGGCTGGAGCCGCAGGGGCTGGATGAGATCCGCCCGGGGTGTTATGACGTCCACGAGCGGGTCAAGGACATGAACGCGGGCGGGATCCTGGCGTCGATGAACTTCCCGTCGTTCCCTGGCTTCGCCGCCCGGCTGTTCGCGACCGAGGACCCTGATTTCTCGAAGGCACTGGTGCAGGCCTACAACGACTGGCACATCGACGAGTGGTGCGCGGCCTATCCGGGACGCTTCATCCCGATGGCGCTGCCGGTGATCTGGGATCCTTCAGCCTGCGCGGCCGAGGTGCGGCGGGTGGCGGCCAAGGGCTGCCTGTCGCTGACCTTCTCCGAGAACCCGGCGGCGATGGGGTACCCGAGCTTCCACAGCGAGCACTGGGATCCGTTGTGGCGGGCGCTGTGCGACACGGGCACTGTGCTGAACGTGCACATCGGCTCCTCGGGGCGGCTGGCGATCCCGGCAGTGGACGCGCCGCCGGATGTGATGATCACGCTGCAGCCGATGAACATCGTCTCGGCCGCGGCGGACCTGCTGTGGTCCCGGGTGATCAAGCAGTTCCCCGAGATCAGGATCGCGCTGTCCGAGGGCGGGACGGGCTGGATCCCGTACTTCCTGGAGCGGGTGGACCGGACCTTCGAGATGCATGCGACCTGGACGCTGCAGGACTTCGGCGGCAAGCTCCCGTCAGAGGTGTTCCGCGAGCACTTCCTGACCTGTTTCATCAGCGACCCGCTCGGGGTGCGGCTCCGTCACGACATCGGCATCGACAACATCTGCTGGGAGTGCGACTACCCGCACAGCGACTCCATGTGGCCCGGCGCGCCCGAAGAGCTCTGGAATGTCCTGCAGGCCTGCCAGGCGTCCGATGAGGACATCAACAAGATGACCCACGAAAACGCGATGCGCTGGTATCACTTCGAGCCGTTCACCCACATCCCGCGCGAGCAGGCCACCGTGGGCGCGCTGCGCAAGCAGGCCGAGGGCCACGACATCTCCATCCGCTCCCGCAGCCACCGCATCATCAACCCCGAGGAAAAACTCGAGGGCTACCGGATGCGTGCCCGCGCCGCCGTCGCGGCGGCCCGCTCCTAAACGCCCCCTCATGGCCATCGGTGAGGGAACCAACGATGGCCAGCGCCTAGTCATCGCCAGGGCAGCGCTCTCGAATTTGGGTGAATCTTTAGTCGCCTATGCCGCTGTCGCCGGAGAACGTGAGATTACGCCCGGGTTACCCTTGTCACATCCCCCTTAACTAATCTAATGTGCGTTCAGTAGGTTGGTTGAAGGGAGCCGGATGCCCGATCAGAGGCCCAATGCCACGCTCCTGACCAAGGGAAGGACCGTCGGCAGCAGATCCTGGTCATGCGGTGCTGGATGCCTGCGCCGCCGCCGACTACGACGCCAATGCCGACCGCTCGGGCGACAGAACCTTGATCCTGATGCTCCGTTGCATGGACGTTTCTTGTGTAGGTACCGGGCGGTGGAAACCGTACCGGAGGGATCCCGCCAGGGCCCGGGCTGGTATCGCGCGGATGTGGATCCGGCCGTCAAGGCCGTGGAGATCGTCGCCTGTCTGTACGGAATGGAGACTTCATGGCTGTTCGATCGCTCAGTTCCGCTGACCGAGGCCTTCCGGGAGCACACCGGGTCGCTGGCCCGGCAGCAGGTGCTGAGTCCGACTCGGCCTTGCTCCCGCACTCGCTGAGGCCCCGGCTGGCGGCCATCGCTCCGAGCGTGGTGGAGGCGGTGCGGTTCGCCGGAGGCTGGCTGTTCGATCAGGTGATGGCCGGATGGGACGTCGCGGTGCTGACCGCTGGTGAGGCCGATGCCCGGCCGGCGCAGATCCTGGGGGCCCGCGTCGCGGACCTGGAGACGATACTGGTCCGGCGGGTGCGCGGGTCGTGTCTGCAGGGCATCGTGGTCCGGGCGGAGCTTTACGGCTCCGATGCCCGGGTGCGCCGGATGGTGGACGAGGCCCGGGAGAGCCTGGCTGAGGTCAGGCTGTGGGGTGAGGGGTGGCCGGCCGAGCTGGACGGCGCGGCTGGGCCGGTGCGGTACCGGCTGAGCGTGGCCGCGCGGGCGTTCAAGGCCCAGGCGCTGGCCACCGCTGCCATCCCCGCCGACCCCACCCAGGACACCGAGGAATTCCGCAGTACGGTCAGGCGTCCGAACCTGGTCCTCACGCGATAAGCACGCGCTGGTTCCGGTGACCGCGGTTAACGCCACGGCACCCATGGTGCTGGCGTCCGCGTTGTCAACGAACGCCCTGACCGTCTAACTAAGCACGTTCAGCGCCGGCCCCTTGCCGCATGGTGATGGGCGGCGTCACGGCTGCCCACGCACAAGAGTGGTATATAGATTCTCGCAAACGAGAATGATATTCTTCAATTAGTTCTTCTCGTTCGGCCTCAGGAGTAGCCGCCGTGCAACCACTGCGGGGAATCGTCGTCGCAGCCGTGGAGCAGGCGGTCGCTGCCCCCATCTGCACCCGCCATCTGGGTGATCTCGGGGCCCGGGTAATCAAGGTGGAGAACCGGGCCGGCGGCGACTTCGCCCGGGACTACGACGACGTGGTGCGCGGGATGAGCGCGTACTTCGCCTGGGCGAACCGCAACAAGGAATCGGTTGCCCTGGACCTGAAGCATCCGGCCGGCCGGGAGGCGCTGGCGCGCCTAGTTCGGCGAGCCGACGTGGTGGTGCAGAACCTGGCGCC
>JBKQQQ010000907.1:0-6821 GCA_052144275.1 Streptosporangiaceae bacterium | reverse complement strand
CGGCCGGTCCTGTGCCAGGGTGGTGGGCGTGGGCGAAGATGCGGGCCGGCGGCGCGCCGCGTACTGGGACAAGCAGGCGGGCCGGTATGACCGCGAGATGGATCGCTGGGACCGGCGGCTGTTCGGGGACAGTCGGCCGTGGGTGTGCGGCCGGGCCGTCGGCGACGTCCTCGAGGTGGCCGTCGGCACCGGGCGCAACCTGCCATTTTACCCGGACGGCGTGCGGCTTACCGGCGTCGACTGGTCCCCGGCCATGCTCGGCATCGCGCGCGAGCGCGCGGCCGCCCTGGGCCGCGAGGCCGACCTGCGGCCGGGCGACGCCCAGGCGCTGGACTTCCCCGACGGGTCGTTCGACACCGTGCTGTGCGCCCTCGGGTTGTGCGCCATCCCCGACGACCGTCGCGCCATCACCGAGATGGCGCGCGTCCTGCGCCCGGGCGGCCGCCTGCTACTGGTCGATCACGTGGCCGCGTCCGCGCGTGCGCTGCGGGCGGCGCAGTGGCTGTACGAGCGGATCAGCATCCCGCTGGCCGGCGAGCACTTCCGCCGCAGGCCGCTCACCCACGTGCGCGAGCTTGGCTTCCTGATCGAGGAGACGCAGCGGCTCAAGCTCGGCATCGTCGAGCGTGTCTGCGCGCGGAAGGCAAAGTTAGCCCCGCTAAGATCTCCAATGCCAGAAACGGGATACGAAGAGGAAGAGGGAGCCTGATGTACGACGCGACGTTGGCCGAGACCGTCACCATCCGCGGCGACGGCGGCGACGAGATCGAGGCCTACCTGGCCAGGCCGATGAGCCAGGGACCGTTCGGCGGCGTGGTGGTGATCCACCACATGCCGGGTTACGACGCGCCGACCAAGGAGATAGCCCGCCGGTTCGCGGAACACGGCTACAACGCGCTCATGCCGAACCTCTACCACCGTGACGCGCCCGGCGTCAGCCCGGACGACGCCGCCGCGGCCGCGCGCGCCCAGGGCGGCGTGCCCGACGCGCGGCTGATCGGTGACGTGGCCGGGGCGGCGGCTCACCTGCGAGCCCTGACCTCCTCTAACGGCAAAGCCGGCGTGATCGGCTACTGCTCCGGCGGCCGGCAGTCGGTCCTCGCCGCGTGCAGCCTGCCCCTCGATGCGGCCGTCGACTGCTACGGCGCGTTCGTCACCAGCGCCCCGCCAGAGGGCAGGCCGCTGAAGGTCGGCCCGATCAAGCACCTCATCAAGGACCTGTCTTGCCCGCTGCTCGGCCTGTTCGGCGCGGACGACCAGTACCCGTCGCCCGAACAGGTCAACGAGCTCGAAGAGGAGCTGAAGGCGCAGGGCAAGACCTACGAGTTCCACTCCTACGAGGGCGCCGGCCACGCCTTCTTCGCGGTCAACCGCACCGCCTACCGCCCGGAAGCCGCCGTCGACGGCTGGGAGAAGATCTTCACCTGGTTCGGCCGCTACCTAGCCTGACCACACCCACTCCCGAACCCCCACCCCCAGCCGGGCCACCACCAGCGTTCCGTCCTCAGTGGGCGCTCGAGGCGGCCCAGATGTTGATGCCGGCTTCCACGGCATCGCGGTCGATCGCGGCCAGTTCCTCCTCGGTGAAGGTGCTGTGGCCGGCCGCGGCGAGGTTCTCCTCGAGCTGCGCGACGCTGCTGGCGCCGATAAGCACCGAGGTCACCCGCTGATCCCGCAGCGCCCAGGACAGCGCGAGCTGGGCCAGGGACTGGCCCCGGGACGCGGCGATCTCGGCGAGCGCGCGCACATGCACCAGGGTCCGTCCGGAAAGCTGATCAGAAGACAGCGAACTGTCCTGGCTGGCCCGCGAGCCCGCCGGCACGCCGTCCAGGTACTTGCCGGTCAGCACGCCCTGGGCCAGCGGCGAGAAGGCGATGCAGCCCACGCCCTCGCGGCCGAGCACGTCGAGCAGCCCGCCCTCGATCCATCGGTTCAGCATCGAGTACGACGGCTGGTGGATCAGCAGCGGCGTGCCCATCCTCCGCAGGATGGAGATCGCGTCCATGGTCCGTTCGGCAGAATAGGACGAGATGCCGGCGTACAGGGCCTTGCCCGACCGGACCGCGGTATCCAGCGCGCCCATCGTCTCCTCGAGCGGGGTATCGGGGTCGAAGCGGTGGGAGTAGAAGATGTCGACATACTCCAGGCCCATCCGGCGCAGTGACTGATCCAGGCTGGCCAGCAGGTACTTGCGCGAGCCGTGGTCGCCGTAGGGACCCGGCCACATGTCATAGCCGGCCTTGGTGGAGATGATCATCTCGTCGCGGTAGGGACGCAGGTCCTCCCGCATGATCCGGCCGAAGTTGATTTCGGCCGAACCATACGGGGGCCCGTAGTTGTTGGCCAGGTCGAAGTGCGTGACCCCGAGGTCGAATGCGCGGCGCAGGATGGCCCGCTGATCGTCGATCGGTTTGACGTCGCCGAAGTTCTGCCACAGCCCGAGCGACACCTCGGGCAGCATGATCCCGCTGCGCCCGCAGCGGCGGTAGGGAAGCCTGTTATAACGGTCACCGGCAGCGACATAGGTCATGCCGGAAAGTCTTTCACGGGCCCGGCCTTCACACCGGCCGGGCCCGTGAAATCATGTTGCGGCTGTATACGGCACGAGAGAGGACGCGCTATGTACGACGCGATGCTGGCCGAGAGCGTCACCATTACCGGGCACAACGGCGACGAGATCGAGGCGTACTCGGCCCGGACGCTCCAGGCCGGCCCGGTCGGCGGCGTGGTGGTGATCCATCACCTGCCCGGCTATGACCGTCAGACCAAGGAGTTCACCCGGACGTTCGCGGCCGGCGGCCTCAACGCGGTGATGCCGAACCTCTACTACCGTGAGGCGCCCGGAGCGGCCCCGGACGACGCGATGGCGACGGCGCGGGCGTCGGGCGCGATCCCCGTCCCGGACGAGCGGATCGTCGGCGAAGTGGCGGGGGCGGCGGCCTACCTGCGCGGGCTGAGCAACTCCAACGGCAAGGTCGGCGTGATCGGCCACTGCTCGGGCGGCCGGCAGGCGTTCCTGGCCGCGGTCAGCCTGCCGCTCGACGCGGCCGTGGACTGCTACGGCGGCTTCGTGGTCGGGAGCCCGCCCGAGGGCCATCCGCTGCGCGGCGTGCCGCCCCTGGTCGAGCGGACCGGGGAGCTGTCCAGCCCGCTGCTCGGCCTGTTCGGCCGGGATGACGTGGCGCCCTCTCCGGAGCAGGTCGCCGAGTTCGAGCGGGCGCTCAAGGCGCACGGCAAGACCTATGAGTTCCACTCCTACGACGGCGCCGGCCATGCCTTCATGCAGGTGGACCGGCCCAGCTACCGGCCTGAGGCCGCCGTGGACGCCTGGCAGCGCATCTGGGCCTTCTTCGGCCGTTACCTGTTATCGTCCGTGATTGGGAAGGAGTCGCAATGTGCACTTACCTGACGGAGAAGGTCTCGATCAGCGGCAGCGGCAAGGGACCATCCGGCTGGTTCCGGCTGACCGACGCGAGCGTGTACTTCGACCACCCGGTGCACGCGCAGGCGGAGCACACCCTCAACATCGACTTCCTCGACCCGGGCGTCGGCCCCTCGGCGCGGGTCGCGGTCGAACTCACCGCGGAATCGGCCCGGGCGCTGGCCAAAGCGATCCAGGCCACCCTGGATTCGGCACCTCCCGGCCTGGCCACCTGACCTCCGCGGCCCGCCGCCCCGGGAAGCCCGGCAGTGCTAGCCCGGGGGACGCCCCCAAGACCCCTTGCTGTTTCTCCCCGGGGGACCCATCCCCCTGGACCCCTTTGGATAGACCCATCCCCCCGGACCCCCCTCGGGGCCCCCGGGAATGTCAGTGCCTCGTGCGAGTATGCATGCAAGGCCCCCGCGGAGGGTGGCACACGCGGGATGGAGGCGGCAGGGAATGCGGTTCATCGTCGAGCGGGACGCGCTGGCTGAGGCGGTCGCCTGGGTCGCGCGCTCGCTGCCATCGCGCCCTGTGCTTCCCATTTTGTCGGGGCTGCTGCTCGAGGCCTCCTCGGATGGCCTGGCCCTGTCCTGCTTCGACTACGAGGTGTCGGCCCGGATTCTCCTCGACGCCGAGGTCGCCGAAGCGGGCACCGCGCTCGTGCCCGGGCGCCTGCTGGCCGAGATCACCCGGAGCCTGCCGCCGCTCCCGGTCGAGGTGGATAACGAGAAAGACGACGTGACCGTGACCTGCGGCCCGGCGTCCTTCACCCTGGTGACCCTCCCGGTCAGGGAGTACCCGCGGCTGCCTGAGCTGTCCTGGCTGGCGGGCACCGTCGACGGCGGCGTGCTCGCCACCGCGATCGGCCAGGTCGCGCCCGCGGCCAGCCGCGACGACACGCTGCCGGTCATCACCGGGGTAAACCTCGAGATCGACGACGACACCATCAGGCTGGTAGCGACCGACCGGTACCGCCTCGCCATCCGCGAGTTCGGCTGGAATCCGGCCCACCCGGGCTCCCGCGGCACGCTGCTCGTGCCGGCCAAGACGCTGTCCGACGCCGCGCGGATGATGACGCCGGGTGTTCCCGTCCGGGTCATGAAGCGCGGCGAGCAGGGCGCGGGGGCCGCCGGCGCGAACTCCGGGGATTCGCTGCGTGCGGCCGACGCGATGATCGGGTTCGAGTCGGGCGGGCGGCGGCTGACCACCCGCCTGATCGCGGGGGAGTACATCAAGTACATGTCCAGGTTCCCGGAGGGTTTCGGCAGCCGCGGGGACATGCCGGCCGTCCCGCTCGCCGAAGCGGTCAAGCGGGTGGCGCTGGTCGCGGAGCGGGGCAGCTCGGTGCGGCTGTCGTTCGGGCACGGCAAGGTCGTCATCGAGGCGGGCACCGAGGGCCAGGCGCGGGCGCGGGAGACGGTCGCCGCCGACTTCTCCGGCGAAGAAACCGCGATCGCGTTCAGCCCGCACTACCTGATGGACGGCCTCGGCGCGGCCCTGATCGCGGCTACCGGCGCTTCGCCCGCCGCGGACAAGCCCCAGAACTCCGAGAAGTCCCATAACTCCGAGAAGCCGTCGTCCATCCCCGATGAGGCGCGGATCCGCCTGCAGTTCACCAGCTCGACCAAGCCTGCCCTGATCACCGGCAGCGCCGGGCCCGATGACGAGTCCGCCCCGGACTACCGCTACCTGGTCGTCCCGCTGCGCGCGCTGACCAGCGCCTGACCAGCCTGACCAGCGCCTGGTCGGCTACGAGCCAAGGGCCGCTAGGGGTTAGCCGGCGGGGGCGGAGGATGCCACTGCGGGTAGGGCCCGTTCCACGCGGCGTGCCGGGACATCCAGGCCATGATCAGTATCCAGGTGGCGAGGGCGAAGAGCAGCATGGCGAAGACGAGGAACCGGCCCGCATCCGGCACCGGGACCGGGACCTCGGCGCGGGCGGCCTTGGGCGGCCGGGGGAGGTCAGCCATCAGGCCGTCGATCTGGCGCTGGGTCTTGGCGGTGAGGGCGGCGTCGATCCGATCGGTCAGCTCGTCGAAGGTCAGCCGGCCCGCGACGAAGTGCTCGCGCAGCTGGGCCGTGACGACGTCGCGCTCCGCGTCGCCGATCCTGAGGTTGTAGTCGTACCGGGTTCGGTCGGGCACGTGCCAGCCCGGTACCAGTTCTTCGCGCGGCGGCACCGCGTCAGGATCCTCGTCTACCATTCCGGTTCGGACGTCGTATCGCCTTGTCATCGGCTCCCAGAATTCGCCAGGCCGGCTGCCTCACACTTCCAACGATAAGTCGAGCCGGCCCGGCGCGGAACCCGGAGGTAGCGATAATCACTAGCGGCGGCGTCCCCGGGGGCCCCTGGGACCGCGCGGCCCGCCGTAGCGACGCCGCCTGCTGAGCCCGAACAACCGCTTGACCAGCGCCAATGCCGCGAGGAACAGGACAATCGCCAGCGGCCTGTCACCACCGCCGAGGCCGAAGAGGAAGACGCTGCCGAGGATCACGAAGAACCAGACCAGGCCCATCAGGGGCGCGAAGGCGTTGCAGAACCCGCGCGGCCGCTGGCCGCCGCCCCATCCGCCATTGCCGTAGTCCTGACCCGGCCTGGCCATCGGGCCTGGCCAGGCCGCTCCCTGCCACCCGGTGCCCCCGTACGGCATGCCAGCGGCCGGCTGCGTGGCCTGCGGGAGGTCGCGCATCACGGTGTTCAGGTCAGCCTTGGTCTTGGCCGCGAACGTCTGGTCCAGGCGCTCGTTCAGTTCCTCGAGCGTCAGCCGCCCGTCGGCATAGTGCTCACGCAGCTGAGCGGCGACCGCCTCACGATCGGCGTCCCCGACGCGCACGTTGTATCCCGTAGCCATCGTGCCCTCCGTAGCAAAGAACGGGGAATCTCAAGTAACCGAGTCACTAGCACGATATATCGCGAGACATCGGACGGCAAGTTGAGCCGGCGCAAGCGTATCAACGATGCCGCGAACGTCCTCCAGTTAAGTGCTGTTTCACGGGGTCAGCGGCAGGGAGGGCAATGATGCGCCAGTCGCTCCAGCAGGTATGGCCGGTCCGCGGCCGCGGGGGGCTTGGCCCGCCCGCAATAGGGGGGATAGCCCCGCTGAAGGCGGGTGCTGCCACCATTGGAACACGTCCGGTCCCCTCATACGGTGGACGAGTCATGGGGGCTCTCATCTGGCGCCAGCGGGCGCCGCAGGTTACGTTCCGGCAGCGTGTCGTCGGCTGGCGAGCGCGCAACTGGCGCCGCGCCGTGCTGATCTGGTTCGTGCTGTCCCTGATCATCATGGCCGTCTCGGCCGAACCCCGGACGGACTTCCCCAAGGCGCAGGCCCGTTCGGTGCCTGCCGTGGGGATGGTCCTGCGCGTGGCGGGCGGCCTCACCGCGGCCGGCGTCCCC
>JBKQQQ010000906.1:0-9897 GCA_052144275.1 Streptosporangiaceae bacterium | reverse complement strand
GGGCGTCGCGAACATCCGCGCTCGCCGCCCGGGAAGGCCAGGCATTTTGAAGACTGACGACATCTGCTGTGTCAGGTCTGCTGAGACAACAAGCAGATGCGTCAGATTGGCTGAGACCGCGTCACTTCAACTGAGACGGGACACCAGCCGCAGCAGCAGCGGGTCACCTTTATTGAGACCCGAGCCCTAATGGGCCGATTTAAGTGAGACAGGGCCGACTTAGCTGAGACAGGACAATAACCAAGTAAAATGGATTCCTTGACCGTGGCCATCATGACGCAGACAATGCGGAACCGCCGTCACTACGACGGGCTGAGCGGCGTGAGCCAGAGGCGAAGCTGCCTGAATCTTGAAGTGGTACTGGCGCTCGCTTTGCCCACCACCGACGCGGCGATCACGACTTCGCTGCCACCTGGGCCGACGGCTTCCACGTAGCCGTCTTCACGATAATCTGGATCGGATATGGTAAGCAGATATCTGCCGGTTGCCACATTCCACAAGTCTGTTTTCCCTCCAGCTCGGCCGGTCGCAACGATGCTGCTATCAGTGCTGAATGTAGGATCAGCCCACAGTTGCTGCTGCCGCCACCGGGGATCGGCCGGCGAGATGTTGGAATTCGTGATGACGTCCCACAGCTCCCATGGCCGGGCAGTCGCCGCGGGGCTGTTCCAGGCGCTGTCTACCGGGCTGACCGCGGCCGTCCCGCCATTCGGGCTAAGGTAAGAGCTGGCGGTGAGGTAGGAATCAATGTTCAGCTTGTCGATCACCTTGTCCTTATTAACGTCCAGTACGTAAGTTACATCTTTTGGCTGGCTGACATTATCGTATATTATTCTGCCTCCGTTCCCGTCGGAGACGGGGAACGCGCCGATCGTGCCGGGCAGGAAAATCACGTGTCCTGCGTGACCTGGAGTCGCCACGCGGACATCGGCACTGCTAACGGTGATGAATGCAGTGCCGCTGTCGCCGCTGAAAACGACAGCATCGCGTGAAGGTGCGGAAATCGACCCTATAGTCGTTCGCTTTCCGGTAGCGAGATCCCATCTGTAAAAGACATATAGAATCGAACTCGGCAAGGGCTTTCCCTTAGCGGAGACGGGCCCTACCGCAGCTGTCAGGCTGCTGTCATCCGTGCTGAAAGCGAAGCTTTCCAGGGTCGGCTGATATGTCGTAGTACCGATCGCTATATCCGGTGCGGTGAGCGTAGTCAGGTACGTGCGGCTCTTCGCATCCCATATATAGATCTTCGACGTGCTCGCGGCCGCTATGAGCCTGCCGTCCGGGCTGAAATTCGCGTAGCCGGCAGTGGCGCCGCCAGGTACCGTGAGCGTGGCCGCCAAGGTGGGTTTACTTGGCTGCCTTAGCGAACTGCCCGGCAGTTGCACCGCGTAAACAATGCCGGCCACTGCGAGGGCCAGCGCTACGGTCCCTCCGATGAGAGCCGTCCGGCGGTGCGGCCGCCGGGGCTGGCCACCACTACCGGCCGTCGCTGCCGCCGCCGGGGTATCGCTCGTACCGCCGATCCCGCCGGTGATCGTACTTGCGTACCCCAGGTTCTCCTGGGCCGCCCGACCGTCCGCCGCAGACGCCTGTGACACCGGACCAGTGCCCTGAGGCCCGGAAGGCCGTGCGGACGACACCGGCGTGGACTGCATGGAGCTGGCAAGCACCTTCTGCCGCGCCTCCTGGCCGCCGGAGACGAGGAGGCCATCCGAAGGGCCGCCGTCCAGGACAGTAGCCGACCTGGCCGGCACCAGCACCTCCTGTAGCGCCGCAGCGAAGTCACCACACTGGCCGTACCGTTGTTCAGGCGACTTCGCCAGCGCCCGCGCGATGACACCATCGACCGCGACGGGCAATTCTGGCCGGAGTCCCGTTACCAAGGGCACCGGGTCCTGCAGGTGCGCGAACATCGCCGCCACGGCCTCCGGGCGGCGGAACGGCAGCGTCCCGGTCAGCAGGACGAACGCCACGCAAGCCAGCGCGTACTGATCCGCCCGCCCGTCCATATGACCACCCCTGATCTGCTCAGGCGCACAATAGTCGGGGGTACCCATGAACTGCCCGGAGGCCGTCAGCCCGGCCGAAGACTGCACTCCCTTGCTGAGGCCAAAATCAGACAGGTAGGCGTGCTCAGGCCGCTCGGGAACGGTGTCTACCAAGATGTTCTGCGGCTTGACGTCCCGGTGCACGAGCCCTGCCGCGTGTGCCGCGTCCAGCGCAGACGCTACCTGCGTCACAAGCGAGACCACTCGCCCGGCCGCCAGCCGCCCGCCGGACCGGCGTACCAGCATCGCCAGATCTCCGCCCGGTACGAACCGCGTCGCGATATACAGCAGGCCCTCAGCCTCGCCTGCCGTATAGACAGGAAT
Organism: Streptosporangiaceae bacterium; assembly: GCA_052144275.1. GTDB lineage: Bacteria > Actinomycetota > Actinomycetes > Streptosporangiales > Streptosporangiaceae > Palsa-504. Next base: position 7,525 of record JBKQQQ010000906.1, on the reverse strand, counting down.
AATGTGCAGCGAGTGAACTGCCGCGACCGCCCTGGACTCTCGCAGGAACCGGGCGCGGAATTCCTCGTCACTGGCCAACGACGGCGCGATGACCTTTATCGCAGCAAGCCGCCCGAGCACTTCATCCCGTGCACGGAACACAACGGCCATCCCGCCGGCCCCGATCTGTTCCTCGATCAGGTAACCCGCGATCCGCCTGCCAGGCCCCAGCCTCCCGAAAGAGCCGTAAGGCAGTCCAGCAAAGTCGCTCGTCATCCGCGCGCCTCCCCTCAGGCGCGAACGTGTCCTTGCCGCCGCACCTGCCCGGGGATAGTTTGACACCACTCAACGCCGAACGCGACAAATCACCGCTTCCGCTTTACGCACCCACCCTCGCCTGCAGCTCAGTCGCAAAGGCAGCTGTCGGCCACGGCATAGATTGACCCGATCTGCGCGTCACAGCAAGCAAATGGCTCATTCGACGGCAGTGCGCAGATCGGCTACACGTGCGCGTGCTCGACGCAGACGATTTACGCTTCGTAACCTGCTGGTTCGCTTGTGCGTGCCCCGCATGGTCGGCTGCCAGGACACGGTCCTGATGCCTGGCGCAGGTTCGGGCATCCTCAAGACATGAAAACCGGCGGTTGCCCGGACTGCGGCGTGTGCGCCGCCGTGGACGTGCACTACCTGAGGACCGGCGGCGCCCGGGCGGCAGCCGTGCTGGCCGCCGATGCCGCCTTCGCGCACGTGCTGGCCGAACGCACCGCGGTCCTACCCCAGGTACCGCCCTGCCGGCCGGGCGAGTTCTACCTGCGCGAGCTCCCGCCGCTGCGCGCGGTCCTGGACCATCTGACCGGGCTGGGCCTGCTGGTGATCGGCGGCTACGCCGACCTGGACCCCGGCGGCCGGCCCGGCCTGGGTGCGCATGCGCACGCCGAGTCCGGCATCCCGGTGACCGGGGTGGCCAGGTCCCGGTTCCGCACGGCCACCCACGCGGTGCCGGTCCTGCGCGGATCCTCGGGACGCCCGTTGTTCGTCACGGCGGCCGGAATGCCCGCAGCCGACGCGGCGGATCTGGTCCGGCGGATGGCCGGCCGGTACCGGCTGCCCGACGCCCTGCGCCGCGCCGATACCCTCGCGCGGGCAGGTCCGCCCGCAGCCACCATGACCGACCGCCAGCCCGGCTGACCTGCGCAGACGCGCGGAACACGCATGAGCGGGCGTCTTCAGCCGCTCCGGGCGCCGCGCTGCGAGCCGATCAGGGCTGGATGTTCTCCAGATCCTCCAGCAGGGTTGGGTGACTTGGCTCCCAGCCGAGTGTCTGCCGGGTGTGGGCGCTGGATGAGGGCTGGTCGGTCGCGAAGATCGGGCCGAGCGGACCGAAGGTCTCCTGCGGTATCGCTTCGACCGGGAGCCCCAGCCGTCTGCCGATGACCGTGGCGATGTCGCGCACGGCGTCGCCCTGGTCACTCACGGCGTGCCACGCGGTCCCGGCCGGCGCCTTCTCCAGGACCAGCCGGAAGAGGACGGCCGCGTCAAGCGCGTGTACGGCCGGCCAGCGCTGGGCGCCGTCGCCCGGATAGCCCGACACTCCGATGCGGCGTGCCATGTCGGTCAGCAGGCCGGCGAATCCGCCCCTGCCCTCGTTGTGGACTGTGCGCGGCATGCGGACGGCCGCGCTCCGGACTGCGCGGGAGGCCAGGTCCAGGACCGCCGTGACAGAGCGGCTGCGGCCGCCGACCGGCCCGCCGGCCGGCAGCGGGTCGGCCTCGGTGGAGGCGCGGCCTGGGACGTAGGGCGTACCCGAGACTGTGATGAGGGGGCGGCCGCTGCCGGTGAGCTCCTCGCCCAGGGCGGCAAGCGCGGCGCCCTCCTCAGCGACGGCCGCGGCGAGGGCGGCGGGGCTGCTGAAGTCGTTGGCGAAGGCCAGGTGGATCACCCCGTCAGCCTTAGCGGCACCGGCGCGGAGCGTGCCCAGATCGGCGAGGTCGCCGCGGATGGTCTCCGCGCCGGCGGTCTGGAGGGCCGTCGCGGACGAGCCGGAACGAGCGAGGGCGAGGACGGTGTGGCCATTGCCGAGTAGCTCGGCGACGACGGCGGAACCGATCAGCCCGGTGCCGCCTGTGACGAAGACCCGCATGAGGTTCTCCTCAGAAGTGATGGGAGCTTTGTCTCATCACTATAGCGGGGCGATGGGACAAAGGTCGCATCACCTAGTATGGGCTCATGGCCCGATGGGAACCTGGCGCGCGGGAGAGGATGGTCCTAGCTGCTGTGGATCTGTTCACCGAGCAGGGGTACGACGCCACGACGGTCGCGCAGATCGCTGAGCGCGCCGGGGTCACCAAGAGCACCTTCTTCCGGCACTTCCCCGACAAGCGCGAGCTCCTCGTGGCGGGGCAAGAAGTGCTGAGCCGGCTGCTGGCCGAGGGGATCGCCGAGGCGCCGCAGACCGCCAGCCCGCTCGAGGCGGTCGCGGCCGGGCTCGAGCGGGCGTCGAGCGCGATGGGCCCGATGAACCGCGAGCTCGGCCCCCGCCTGAAGGCAGCAGTCGCAGCCAGCGCCGAGCTACAGGAGCGCGACGCCCTCAAGAGCGTGGGCCTCGCAGCAGCAATGACCAATGCTCTCAAGGCACGGGGCGTGCCGGACCCGATCGCGCACCTTGCAAGCGAGATGGGCGTCCTGGCGTTCAAACGTGGCTACTCCGAATGGCTGGAGGCCGACCACGACACCGAGGGCGGACTGGCGCCTTACACCGCCGCCGCCCTCGAAGACCTACGGGCAGCGAGTGCGTCGCTCAGCTGAGCAGATCTCACCCTCGGCACCAGTGCTGGTGTGTCAGCTTGTCCGACCTCGACGTCATCTTGGTGCACAGCAGACGAGAACTGATCGCGCCCGACGCGAGCACAAGCTGCCGACCGCTCGCTCATCGGCATTATGTGGGTGACCTTCGGTCACCTGCGCCCTTCGGGCCACATAATGCCTGATCATGGAGGTGATCGAGGCGCAGTGCTCTTGAACTTGGCGCCTCACGATCACCTCCATATCAAGCATGAGTGCGTGTCTGCAGCGCTTCCAGTGCAGGTCCCAACGCGCCAATCTACCCACTCTGCATGAGCCCGGCCGACCCGAACGGAAGGTCATGGGCCGGGCTGGACGGCGCTGTCGGCCGCCGGGTCAGCGGCGGCAAGCTCGGTGAGCGGCTCAGCCCGCGGCCCGGGCAGACCGCTCGCCGAGATTGGTTCCAGCTGGCCGCCGAGCTGCCCGCCCGGCCTCCTGGCCCGCCTGCCCGGCATCCACGTCAAGGTCGCGGTCGCCTGCCCGCACGTCTTTGCCGGGACCGGGCCAGCTATGCCGCCGACGCGGGCCGCCAGCTGGAACACCAGCCAGATGCCAGGACTGCCCGAACCCGGCATCGCCCCGCGTCCGCCGCTCATGCCAGCAGCGCGTTCCCGGGCGCCCGCGACCGGGGCCGGGTGAATACGACATCGGCCCGCGGCACCTGACGATCGTGGAGTACCGGCCGCCCTGGCGCCAGGGCGCTCGCAGCGAATGGACGCGGTTCCCAATCACCCGGCTCCGCTACACCCGGCCACCAGGACCTGGCCGCTTACTGGCGGGACCGTCACCTGCGCTTCCACCTCTGACAAGCTCGAGCCATCACCAGACATCGGCGACCTGCTGGGCGAGATCGACCGCGACCCGATCGCGATCTTCTGGGATAGCCCGTCCAGGCTAAGGCGCCCACAAAGTGCCGGGACCTGACTGTGCCGTTACCAGCCAGGGTCGGCCCGGCACCCTGTTCCCCAGGGTTATGAACAGTTCTGGGATCTCATGGACTGGGCCAGATCATCCCCGGCAAACCCGGCGGCCGCGACCACGCCGGCGTGGCTCTGGCTGACCTGCCTAAGACCCGTCCTGGGACCGTTAGGCCCCACCCAGGCTTCTACGGACTATTCGATTTTCTTTCGAATCTTGCCTGTGACCTGGAGAGCCCCGTTACGGAATCGAACCGTAGACCTTCTCCTTACCATGCATGCCGGTTTCGTCTGACGACATCGCGTTAGGTCTGATTACCGCAGTTCAGAGGGATACCGGTGTCTGGGTACGTCGCGCTGTGTCGGCCGTTGCCTGGAGTCGTTGTCACTTGGTTTGTCACTGGCTCCAGGGCGCAGCTGTTTGATCGAGTGAGGCCATTACGGAACATACATTACGTGACGACTCGGCAGGATTAGCTGGGGTCTTACTCTGCGAAAGAGTGTCAACCGGTTGAGGATTCCTATGCCTCAACTGCCTGTAGCCCAGTATTGCTGCATTCTGGCAATGGCCTGGTCTTTGCTCATCGCTGCCACTTCGGCTTCGCTGAGGCGAACTCGCGTGAGGAGCACGTGGACGAGATCGGCCGGAAGCGCTTCTGGGGGCGGCTCAGGAGCGCCGCGGTCAGGCTTTTTCCCCTCCTGAACGCATGCCCAGAACGTCGCCTGATCGACTTCAAGCTGGTCTCTGAGGATATGACTCCAGAGGCTCGCGCCGTAAGTATCCCGGTTCACCGGGTGGGAAACCCGCGTCCTCAAGATCCGCCCGTCATGGAGTTGAAGCTCGTAGATGACATGATGGGTACCGGTCCGGCCCTGTGCGTCCCGGACCTGCTCCCAGCCTTCAATCTTGCAGAAGGCATCATGCGCCTCACGTGTCGGCCCAGGCCAAGTCACCGCACTGACCCGGCAAGCCACTCGCGTAGCTGCTCGTCGTCGCTGAGGATGATCAGCTGTACCAAACCCCAGTTCTCGCGGTGGTTAGCGGCGTGCATGAGGTGGTCTTGCCAGTCTTCAGCATATTCTCGCAGCGCATCGACCATCTCGGTGATGGCCTCGTCGAAAGTTCCCCCGTCTGCGGCAACGGGCAGGCCCGGGATGAATACCGACCACCCCCCAGCCTCTTGGACTACCTGGGCGTGGGATGGCACTACCGACGCGAGGAAATAGCGTAGACGTTCGGCATCAAGGACGACTGCGGTCGCAGAATCACGGCGGACGGTGGCGGCCATACCGCTCTCGGCTGCATCGAGCAGGCTCTTGAGGTTGTTACGCGCGGCGGTATAGCTGTCGTAGTGAACCTGTGGCACTGGCCCACCCTTTCTCGTAGCTTGACTCCAGTTAAGCCGATCCGAGCGCGTACGTCAAGTACGTGAAGTACTCATCTGTCGCGCGGACGTTCCCCAGGCAGATCTTCGGCACAGCATCCACAGCCCGGACAACCGCGGCGCACGATCCGCCCGGTGCATCGATGTCCCCATCTGCTGCGATTGAGGGTAGATCCAACTCAGCAGCGTGACATCAGCAGCGGCAGACTCACGCCGACCCGCCATGCGCAGATGACGGGAGCGATCGGCGTGATTGCGCTGGACGCCAGGTACTCCTGGGAGCCAGCCTCACCGCCGAGGGCATTGCGGCAAGCTGATCGCCGCCTGCGCCGCTCGAATAATCGATTGAACGGCTGACCTGCGCCATCGCCAGTATCCCGGATGCGGTGATGGTTGGCTGGCCGGATGCTGCGGCTGGGTTCGCTGTCGTCGGGCTGGCGGGTCACTGGCCCGCCTCCCGGTCTGCCGCGCGCTGGGGCTGGCTGGCAGCCGGGGCTGCTGAGGTCTCGGCCGTCTGGATCAGCTGTGCGCTCAGGTGGTCATATGCCTGGGCGTCCCGCAGGCGCGACTCGCAGGTCGGACAGGTTTGGCCGGTGCAGTCGGCGCAGAGCTCGGCGCGGTCGCGCTTGTAGTCCGCGGCTATATCCAGCGCGGCCAGGAGGTTCTTGACCTCGCCGCCCGGGACGAGGACGGCGTCCTGGCCGACCGGGGTGAGCGGCTCCGGTTCCGTCCGAGGCGGTATCTCGCCGATGTAGGGGCCGAACGGGTGGTCCTGGGAGCCTTCGTAGATGTGCGCCAGGTCGCCGATGAGCACGATGGCCCGGGCGGTGTGCCCGTCGTCGCCGCGGGCATACCCGTGTCAGTCCAGCACGTTGAGGATGTCGGTGATCAGGCCAGGGCCCGTGCGGTTGTCGGTCATGCGCCCTTCTTCCGGTAGCAGCGGACGGGCAGGCGGATGTCGGGCGCGATGCCGGTGCCGGTGGCTGAGTGGTAACCGGTGCGAGGGCGGTAACCGGGGACGTCGAGCTGGTCGCCGTCGAGCGCGGTGCCGGCGCACCAGTTCCCGGCGGCGGCGCGGCGGCGGGCGCCAGTGGCGCCGACGCGCTGGGCGCGGGTGCGTTCGGGGGCACGCTTGTCCCACCAGACGTCATACAAGTCGGCGATGGCGTCGCGCAGGGGCCGGGCTGATGGTGCGAGCGTCGCCGCGGACGAGCCGCTGGATGGTTTCCTCGCGGACGCCGAGGGCGCGTCGGGGCCGGGGGCGCCGGTGGCGATGGCCAGGTTCCAGGTGTAACCGCGGCCGAACCACTCGGTGATCTGCTGCTCGTCGGTGGTGGCGTCACGGAAGCCGTGGGCGGTGGCGGGGATCTTCTCCCCTGGCAGGCAGGGGAAGACCGCCAGCCGTGACGAGCGTAAGCGAGGGCCTGGCGGAGCGTCGCGTCGGTCATGACGCGCGCCGGGGATAGCCGGTGATCGGTGCTGGGGTGCGCGGGTGGCCGCAGTGAGAGGTTTCGAGCCGGAGCTGGCCGGCCAGGGCGGGCAGGATGCGGGCCTGGTACTCAGCCTGGGCCGACAGCACCCCGGGAGTACGGCGGGGCCGCAGGTACAGGACGGACCACAGGTCAGCCAGGATGTCCAGGCCATAAAGGCACAGGTCGTGGGCTTCCCAGCAGGACCCCAAGGTGGCGGCTAGGTGCCCGTAGCCGGGCTGGTAGACCTGCTGCACCCAGGCACGCAGCCTGGCGATGGGTTCCTGGCGTTCGGCGGCTGCGAGCTTCCACCACGCTGGCGGCGGACTGGGACGGTATCGGTCAGAGTCTGCGTCGGCAGGAGGGGGCTCGGTGAGCTGGGCGACAGGAGGGCAGGGCGGATCCGGCTCGAGCGGCGCAGCGCGGCCAGGCGGCCCCAGCGTAGCCACAGGCTGAAGACGTGGGCGAAGCCGGGGGGCAGCCGCAGGTGCAGGCGGATCCGCAGCTGGCGGGCGCGGTGGCCGGGCAGGTGGCGGGCGGGCAGGAACGCCTATGCGGCGAACGCCGCCACGATGAGCACGACGGCCAGGGCGATGGCGCGGCGTCCGGGATCGCGGCTTCCAGGACGGCGATGGCGGGCAGGTGGCGGGCGGCCTCGGCCATCCGGTACTGGGCGGTGAAGCTCACCGCCGCCGCGGCCGCGGCCAGCACGCACAGGCCGACGGCGGCGTTACGCAGGTCCCGGCGGACCGAGGCTGCAGTTCGTGCGGCACAGCTGCTGCCCGCTGTACCGGGTGCCGGGCGCGGGAACCTGCGGCGACTGCGTGCTGACGGCTAGCCGATCACGCTTATCCGATGACACCGAGCAGGTCGGCGCGGGCCGTGGCGAGCGAGGGGCCGTACCAGGTCAGCAGCCGGCCCGAGACGAGCACGA
>JBKQQQ010000905.1:0-16011 GCA_052144275.1 Streptosporangiaceae bacterium | reverse complement strand
TGGCGCAGCGCTCGCTGATGGTGCAGATCAAGGAGCTCCAGCAGACGTATGGCTTCGCGGTCATCTTCGTCACCCACGACATGTCCCTGATCAGCCACTTCTCCGACCGTCTCATGGTGATGTACGCGGGTCAGGTGGACGAGCTCGGGGCCACGAAGATGATCTTCGACCGGCCGATGCATCCGTACACGCAGGGTCTGCTTGACGCCTTCCCGTCCATCCGCGGCCCGCGCGTCCCGCTCAGGGGAATCCCCGGGAACCCGCCCGACCTGTCGTCGGTGCCGACCGGCTGCCGGTTCCACCCGCGATGCGCGCACGCCCTCGACAAATGCGCGCAGGTCCCGCCCGACCTGTCCCCGGTGGACGGAGACCTCGTACGCTGCCTGCGCCGCCAGGACGGGAGCCTCAGCTGATGACCGATCTGCTCCGGGTCGAGCACCTGACCAGGCATTTCAAGATAGGCGGGACTCTGTCCCAGCGGACCCTGCACGCGGTGGACGACGTCAGCTTCGGCATCAACGACCGCGAGATCGTGGCGCTGGCCGGGGAGAGCGGCAGCGGCAAGTCCACCATCGCGCGCATGCTGGCCAGGATCTACCGGCCCACTTCCGGAGAGATCTACTTCGAGGGCAAGCCGCTCTCGCGGATCCGCTCGCGCCAGGACCAGCTACGCTACAGCGGCCTGGTGCCGATGGTGTTCCAGGACCCGTTCGGCTCGATCAACCCGGTGTTCCGGGTCCAGCACGGCGTGCTGCGCAGCCTGAAGCTGCACCGCCGGGAGCTGTCCGCAGCGCAACGGCTGCAGGAAGCAGCCCGGGTGTTCGACGTGGTCGGGCTGAACGCCGACATGCTGCAGCGCTTCCCCTACGAGCTGAGCGGCGGGCAGCGGCAGCGGGTTGGCTTTGCCCAGGCGCTGGCGATGCGGCCGAGGCTGATCCTGGCCGACGAGCCGGTTTCCATGCTGGACGTGTCGATCAGGATCGGCCTGCTCAACCTGATGGCCACGCTGCGCGACGAGGAGGGCGTGTCCATCCTCTACATCACCCACGACATCGCCAGCGCGCGGTACGTGGCGGACCGGCTGATCGTGATGTACGCCGGCCAGATCGCCGAGACCGGACCGATCGAGGACGTGCTGGCCCACCCCCGGCACCCTTACACCCAGCTGCTGCTGTCCGCCGTGCCTGATCCGCGCGCGCCGCTCTCCGTGGCCGCCGAGACCGACCGCGGCGAGCCGCCCAAGGTCATCGACCCGGCGCCGGGCTGCCGGTTCCGCTGGCGGTGCCCGCTGGCCATCGACACCTGCGCGCAGGTCACGCCGGAGCTCGCCGAGCTGCGTCCCGCTCATGACGCGGCCTGCCACGTCGCCCAGACCAGTGCCGAAGAGGTGAAGGCGTTCTCATGAAGCTCGCGGTGATCGGCGGCGGGTCCACCTATACGCCGGAGCTCGCGGACGGGATCGGCCGGCTGCTGCCCCAGGTAACCGAGTTCGTGCTTGTCGACCCCGACCCCGGCCGGCTCGCGGCGGTGGGGCCGGTGTCGGCCAGGATCATGGCCGCCCACGGCCACCCCGCGCGGGTGCGCTGGACGGACAGCCTGGACGAGGGCGCCGAGGGCGCGGACGCGATCTTGTTCCAGCTCCGGATCGGCGGCCAGGCCGCCCGCCAGCGCGACGAGACCTGGCCGCTGGACTGCGGCTGCGTCGGGCAGGAAACCACCGGCGCGGGCGGGCTGGCCAAGGCGCTCCGCACCGTGCCCATCGTCCTTGATCTGGCCGAACGGGCCCGGCGGCGGGCTTCGCCCTCAGCCTTCATCATCGACTTCACCAACCCGGTGGGGATCGTCACCCGGGCCCTCCTTTCCGCAGGCCACCGTGCGGTCGGCTTGTGCAACGTGGCCATCGGGTTCCAGCGTGACTTCGCCTCCCTGCTCGGCGTCTCACCGGACCGGGTCTCCCTCGGCCACGTCGGCCTGAACCACTTGACCTGGGAGCGCTCGGTGTCCGTGGACGGCGTGGACGTGCTGCCCGAACTGCTGGACAAGCACGCGGACGAGATCGCGCCGCATACCGGGATGGCCGCGGACTTCATCCGGCACCTGGGCATGGTGCCCTCGTACTACCTGCGCTACTACTACGCCCACGACGCCGTGGTCGAGTCGTTGCGCGGCGCGGTCACCCGCGCCGAGGAAGTCGCCCGGCTGGAGACCGAACTCCTGGAGCTGTACGCGGACCCGGCGCTTGACACCAAGCCGCCCCAGCTGGCGCAGCGCGGTGGTGCGTGGTACTCCGAGGCGGCTGTGGACCTGCTCGTCTCGCTGACCAGCGACCGGCGCGACGTCCAGGTGGTCAACACGGGCAACGGCGGGACGCTGCCGTTCCTGCCGGCCGACGCGGTGATCGAGGTGCCCGCGGTGGTGGGCAGCGGCGGCGCCGTCCCGGTGCGCGTGGACCCGGTCGATCCCCTGCTGCGCGGGCTGATCGCGCACGTGTACGCGTACGAGGAACTCGCGCTCGACGCCGCCATCCGCGGCGGCCGGGACCGGGTGTACGACGCGCTGCTCGCGCATCCGCTGGTGGGCCAGGCGGACCAGGCGCAGTGCCTGACCGACCGGCTGATCGCGGAAAACGCCCGATACCTGCCCTGGGCATGAGGAGATCCCGATGAGAGACCGCCGGCGCACCTTTACCCTGGCCGGAGCCGCGACCGCAGCAGTAGCAGCCGTCACACTAGCCACTTCCGCTGTCCCCGCGCTCGGAAGCGCCCGGGATTTGTCTGCGGTTTCGGGGGTTATAGCACCCAAAACCGTAAACAAAGCGCCGGAAGTCCGGGTCAACCAGGTCGGGTACGCAACGGGTGCGCCGAAAGTAGCGTTTGCGATGCTGCCCGCGAAGGCCGCCGCGGTGCGGTTCGAGGTCATCACGCCATATGGCGTCGCTTACCGCGGCACGTCCGCCGATGACGTGGGATCGTGGAACTCCGGCTACCAGGCGGTGTACCAGCTCAGCTTCTCCGGGGTGCGTACGCCGGGGCAGTACCAGGTCAAGCTCCTCTCCCCCGGCAGCGCGGTCTCCCCCGCGTTCACCATCGGCGACGGGGCGCAGCTGTACCAGCAGCTGGTGGACAACGCCGTGCAGTACTTCACCTCCGAGCGCGACGGGCCTGATGTCGACTCCGCGGTCCTTGGCCGCCAGCCCGCCAACCTGACCGACGAGAACGCCTACGTCTACGCCGACCCGGCCTACGACAGCAACGACAACCTGCTCGGCACGCTGAAAAAAATCGGCGGGCCGGTCGACGTCTCCGGTGGCTGGTTCGACGCCGGCGGCGGCTACGAGAAGTTCGCGTACACCGCCAGCTACGCTGACGCGCTCATGCTGATCGTCGCGCGGGACTTCCCTGGCACCTACGCCGGGCTGCAGCCGGAGGCGACGTTCGGCCTGCAGTGGATCACCAAGCTGTGGAATCCCGTACTCAAGGTGCTGTACGCGCAGGTCGGGATCGGCAACGGCAACGCGAGCAACACGATCCAGGGCGACTACAACTTCTGGTTCCTGCCGCAGCAGGAGGACCGGATGAACACCTCGCCCGGCGGCAACCCCGGGCCGACCGCGTACTACGTCAAGTACCGGCCGGTGTTCGAGGCGGCACCACCTGGCAAGCCGGTCAGTCCCGACCTGGCGGGCCGGTTCGCCGCCGACTTCGCGCTCGGCGCCCAGCTGTCCGCCGGGACTGACCCGGCGCAGGCCGTGCACCTGCTTAGCCTGGCCCGGGGCGTCTACGCGATGGCCAAGACCACCGACGTGGGGCAGCTCGTCACGGCGTTCCCGCACGACTACTACCCGGGCACCCAGTGGAAGAGCGACATGCTCTGGGGCGCGGCCGAGATCGCGCTGGCCGACGAGGCAACCGGCGCCCCGGCCGCCCGGCTGCGCGCGGACCTGACTACCGCGGCCCGCTGGGCCGGGGCGTACATCGCCCAGGGACACACCGACACCTTCAACCTCTACGACACCGGCGCGGTCGCCGAGGCCGAACTGCTCCAGGCCATGCAGCAGGCCGGAATCTCCTGGTGGAGCCCGATCGCCCCGGGCGCGCTGCTTGGTGACCTAGCTGCGCAGCTGCGCACTGGCGAGGAGCAGGCCAAGGGCGACCCGTTCGCGCTCGGCACGCAGCTAGGTGCCTCCGACGCCTCGCCGCACGCGTTCGGCCTGTTCATCACCGACGCGCTGTACCAGAAGTACGGCGGCTCCAGCCAGTTCGAGTCGTTCGCGCAGCAGCAGCTGAACTTCGCGCTCGGCGCGAACGGCTGGGGCAGTTCCTTCGTGGTCGGCGCGGGCACGGTGTTCCCGCACTGCATGCAGAGCGAGATCGCCAACCTGGCGGGCTCGCTCACCGGGACCGGCAATATCCAGCTGGGCGCGACCACCGACGGCCCGAGCAGCCCGGCCAACTTCACCGGCCTGGGCACGGTCTCCGGCATGCGGGCCTGCAGCGCGGGCAACTTCGCGCCGTTCAACACCGAGGCCGCCGCCTACGAGGACAACGTGGTCTCCTGGCCCTCGGTCGAACCCGCCGACGACTACACCGCCAACTCCCTGCTGGCCTTCGCCCTGGGCGGGGCTGGCCTTGGCTGACAACCCGCTACTGCCCCGGCCGGAGCCGCGGGCTCTGCGGCCCGCCGTGCTGGCCATCGACGGGGGCAACAGCAAGACCGACGTGGCCCTCGTGGCCGCCGACGGCACGCTGCTCGCCTCAGCCCGCGGCCCCGGCATCAACGCCCATGAAGTCGGCGTCGACCAGACGGTGCTGATCCTGGACGCGGTGGTCAAGCAGGCCACAGACCGGCTCGACCGGCGTTACCGGCCGGGCAGGTCCGGCTGGGTCGCGCAGCACACGGTGGCCTGCCTGGCCAATGCCGACCTGCCGGACGAGGAGGCCGAACACGCCGCGGCGGTCCAGGCCCAGGGGTGGAGCGCCACCGCCACGGTGGTCAACGACACCTTCGCCATCCTGCGCGCGGGCCTCCTGGACGCGGCCGAGCCGCACTGGGGGGTCGCCGTCGTCTGCGGCGCGGGCATCAACTGCGTCGGTGTCGCGCCGGACGGCCGGGTCACCAGGTACCTGGCCCTGGGCACGATCTCAGGTGACTGGGGCGGCGGCTACGGCCTGGGACTCGAGGTTCTCTGGCACGCGATGCGCGCGGAGGACGGCCGCGGCCGGGACACCGTGCTGACCAGCTACCTGACCAGCCATTTCGGCGTGGACCGGGTCGAGGAGATAACGATCGGCATCCACCAGGGCAAGATCGGTGACGGCGACCTGACCGGCCTGGTGCCCTTGCTGCTGCGGGCGTCGGATGAGGGTGATCCCGTGGCGCGGACCGTGGTCAACCGCCTCGCCGACGAGATCTCAGTCATGGCCGTCACCGCCATGCGGCGGCTCGGCCTGACCGCCCTGGCGACTCCCGTCATCCTCGGCGGCGGCGTCGTCACCACGAGGAACCCGCGGCTGATGTCGGGCATCACCCGGCAGCTCGCGGAGGCCGCCCCGGCCGCCGTGGTCCGCGTGATCGACGTCCCGCCGGTGGCGGGCGCGGCCCTGCTCGGCCTGGACCACGTGAACGCCGGTCCTGCCGCCGCCTCCCGGCTGCGCTCCTCTTTCGAGAGCTAGCTTTCGCTGGTAGAGGAGGTGACGGCGGGTTTAGCGTTAATGAGGTAGCGGTCGGCGTTGTCGCCGAGCAGCTCCCGGGACAGCTTGGTGAGCAGATCGCCGAGTTCCGCGTACTCTTCCGGCGACCAGTCGGCGAGCAGCTCGCGCAGCCCTTTACGGCGTGCCGCGAACAGCCGGTCGGCGGCTCCGTGGCCGGTGTCGGTGAGCAGCAGCGTCCCGTTTGAGCGGACCACCATGCCCTCGGAGACCAGCCGGTCCACGAAGGGACGGCCGTAGTCCATGCTCACGTTGGCCTGCCGGGCCAGTTCCTCGCCGGGGACCGTGCCCTGCTTGGCCAGCCGGGTGAGGATCCAGCAGCTCCCGGGCGGCAGGTCGAGGCCGGCCAGCGCCGCCAGCCGCTCGTAGCCGCGCCGCCTCATGTCCGCGCTCGCGAACCTAGTCAGCGAGCGCTCCACCTCATCCACCGAGGAGCGCTCGGACGAGGCCGCCCCCAGCCCCTCGCCGAGGTTGGCCGACCTCGTGACCGCGCGCAACGGCACCTCGCGCAGGAACCAGGAAAGCACGAACGCCACCAGGGCGACGGGGATCGCGGCCAGGAAGACCGGATGCAGGGCCAGCGAGAACGCGTGCTGCACGTCGGCCCTGACGACGGCGGGCAGCTTCCTCAGCAGGGCAGGGTCGGCTGCGGCGCCCGAGGCGCTGACGCCGCCCGGCAGCGTGACCCCGTGCAGTGCCGAGGCCAGCTCGCTGGCCAGCCGGTTCGAGAAGATCGCGCCGAAGATCGACACCCCGAACGCCCCGCCGATGCTGCGGAAGAAGGTCACCCCCGACGTCGCGGCGCCCAGGTCGGCGTAGTCGGCCGCGTTCTGCACGGCGATGACGAGAACCTGGATGATCAGGCCCAGGGCGATCCCGAGCAAGAAGAAATAGGTGCACATAAGCGCGGTCGAGGTATGCTCGTCCAGCCGGGACAACAGGAAGAGCGCGACCGTGAGCACCGCGGTGCCGACGATCGGGTAGACCTTGTACCGGCCGGTCCTGGCGATGAGCTGGCCGCTGGCCACCGAGGTGATAAGCAGGCCGCCGACCATTGGCAGCAGGTAGACGCCGGACAGCGTGGGCGTCACGCCGTGTACTACTTGCAGGAAGAGCGGCAGGTACGAGATCGAGCCGAACATCGCGAACCCCGCCGCGAGGCTGATCGCCGCACAGACGGTGAACACCGGGTTGCGGAACAGCCGCAGCGGCAGCACCGGCTCGGACGCGCGCTGGGCCGAGAGCCACCAGCCTGCGAGGAGCACGATGGCGGCGGTGAACAGCCCGATGATCGTAGGGGAGTTCCACGCGTAGGTAGTGCCGCCCCACGAGGTCGCGAGCACCACGCACACGGCGAACCCGGCGAGCAGCGTGGCGCCCAGGTAGTCGATTTTGTGCTTGCGCCGGGTCGAGGTGGCGGGCAGCACCACACTGACCACCACGAGGGCGACGGCCCCGATCGGCAGGTTGATGTAGAACACCCACCGCCAGGAGAGGTTGTCGACGAAGAACCCGCCGATCAGCGGGCCGATGACGCTGGCGACCCCGAAGACGGCGCCGAACGCGCCCTGGTACTTCCCCCGCTCGCGCGGCGGGACGATGTCACCGACGATGGCCTGGGCCAGCACTATAAGGCCGCCGCCGCCGACGCCCTGTAGCGCGCGGAACGCGATCAGCTCGCTCATGCTGCGGGAAAGCCCGGACAGCGCCGAACCGATCAGGAAGATGACGATCGCGGCGATGAACAGGTACTTCCGGCCGTACTGGTCGCCGAGCTTGCCCCACACCGGGGTCGTGGCCGTGGTGGCGAGTATGTAGGCGGTGACCACCCAGGACAGGCGGTTGAGGCCGCCCAGGTCGCTGACGATGGTGGGCAGCGCGGTGGCGACGATCGTCTGGTCCAGCGCGGCCAGCAGGATGGCCAGCATCAGCGCGCTGTAAATGACCAGCAGCCCGCGCGGCTGCGCGGGCTGCTGGTCTACTGCCTGGCTGGCCACCACGCGCGTTTCCCCCGTTCAGCAGAACCGGAAGCCGAAGCGGAATATTTAACGCGTGATACCCCGGCCTGCGAACAGGCAACCGCTGGGTGAACTCAGGCGCCGCTGATATCGCTCGCGGAGAGCGGGACCACGTGCCACACGCCACCGACGCCGTTACCCGCCACCGACAGCGACTTCGCGCCCTTGAAGGTGTAGAGCGGCAAGCCGTCGTAGGTGATCTGCTCGACGCCGCCCGCGCCCTTGACCACGCCGAACGTGCCCGGGAAGGTGTCGGCGGGCCCGGCCTTGGGCGTCCCGGTGACCGGCGGCCAAGCCTCCGCGCAGGAGCCAGTGCAGGTCGGCGCGCCGCCCTTGGTGTCCTTGTCGTAGGTGTAGACCACGGAGCCGTTGGCCTCGGCGAGCACGAATCCGACGGACGATTTCTGCACGACCATGACGGTCGTGCCCACCGGCGGGAATATCACTGCGCCGCTGCTCGCCTGCGGCTGGGCCGAGTGGCTGGACTTCGCGGACGCCGACGATCCCGCGCTCTTGGTCGCCGTGGCCGCCGTGGCCGCCGCCGCCGCCGTCGCCGACGCCGGACCCGATGATCCGCTGCTCGCCGGGGCCGAGCCCGACCCCGCGGCCGAGGTCGAACCCGACGATCCCCCGCACGCGGCTAGTAGCAGGACCAATGAACCGATCCCGGTCGCTGCGGCCCACCCGCTCTTACGCATAACGTCTCTCCAATTTCCAGGGATGACTCGTTCCTCAGGCAAGCCCGTCCAGGCCTTCCGCGGCGAGCCGAACACTAAAACGCTCCCGGGCCGTCATCGCGACCGGCCCGGGAACGCTGGATCCTTCGGCGTGAGATGTCAGCCGCCGGCGATGTTGCTCTTGGACAGCTTGATCACGTGCCACACGCCGCCGACGCCGTTGCCCGAGACGGACAGCGCCTTCGCACCCTTGAACATGTACAGCGGCATGCCGTTGTAGGTGACCTGCTTGGCACCGCTCGCATCCGAGACCGTACCGAGCATGCCCAGGCCGGTGTCAGCCGCGCTCGCCACGGGGTTGCCCGTCAGCGGCGGCCAGATCGCGGCGCAGGAGCCGGTGCAGGCCGGCGTGCCTCCCTTGGTGTCCTTGTCGTAGGTGTAGAGGACCTGCCCGTTGGCCGCGGCGAGCACGTAGCCAAGGGCGGACTTCTGCACGACCAGCACGATCGACCCCGGCGGCGGCACGCTCACCTCACTGGTCGGCTGGCCATTGGCCTGGGCGGTCGTGGTCGTGGTCGGGCTCGAGGTGCTCGACGATCCCGACGATCCCCCGCACGCGGTTAGCAGCAGTACTAGCGAACCGAGCCCGGCAGCTGCTGCCCACCCGCTCTTGAGCATAACGACTCTCCATTCAAGGTTCAGTGGTTCCTTGGGGCGCCCCGGGGTCCTTCCGAACGCGACCCCGTTCCCAATACGCCGGAAACGTACCAGACTGCCGGGCCGGCCGGCGGCTTCTTAGCCGCTACTTAGTCATCCGGCCGCAGAGCCAGGCGAGAGACATCGGGTAACGATAGTCGATGCTCATGTGCCCCGCCTCAAATAGCTCAAAATGCACCAGGTCATCGGCCATTCCGATATCCCTGAGCGCGGCACGGAAGGCCCCGGCGCCGAGGTCGAGGTGATATTCGTCCCTCGTGCCGGCGTCGATCCAGATGGCCCGCAGCCCCCGCAATGCGTCCGCGTGGGACGGCACCATCCGCACTGGGTCCCAGTCCAGCCACCGCTGCCACGCGGCTGGCCGGAGCACTCCGGTCACCGGGTCGAAGGGCAGTTCGACGGTACCGTCCTGGCTCGCGGAAAAGCACGCCGCCACGCCGAGCAGCCCGAGCAGCGACATGTCCTCCTCTTTGGTGAAGGCCACCCGGGAGTTGAAGTCGTCCCACCAGCGCCAGATATCGCCGTCGTAGCGGCGCAGGTGCCGCACCGCGGTGGCGAAATCCGGGATGTAGCAGTACTCGTACAGTGAGTCACCGGCGTGCGTGGCCAGCGCACCGAACAGGTCCGGCCGGAGCATGGGGGTGATCATCGAGCCGAACCCGCCGCTTGACTTGCCCATGATGGCCCGGTGCGCCGCGTCGGGCAGCGTCCGGTACCGCGCGTCCACCCAGGGCACGACCTCGTCGCACAAATAGGAGTGGTACCGCCCGGTGCCGGGCGAGTCGACGAACTGGCTGCCGCCGTAGCGGGTCCACGCGTCGACGTAGACCACGATGGCCGGCGGCGCGTCGCCGCGGGCGAACACGGCGTCGGCGGCCTCAGGGAACGGCTGCCGGTAAGCCGACCGGTTCCGCCACATGGCCACGTGCCCGGTGTAGCCCTGGATGACGTATACGGCCGGGAACCTGCGGTCTGGCTCGTCGTCGTACCCCGGCGGCAGGTACACGAGCAGCGGCCGCTCGTGCGGGTCGCCGAGGGGGTTGCCGCGAAGCAGCTCGCTGCTGATGACACGCTCGTCGATGCGGCCGGCGAGATCCGCGGACCAAGGCAGCACGGTTCCTCCCAAGGGGGGTCCGGGTGGATGGGTCCCCCGGGCTAGCCTAGGTGGGCGAGGATGGCGGCGGTGACGGGACCCGGCGTCTGGTAGGGAGCCAGGTGCGAGGCGCCGCGGATGACCCGGAGCCGGGAGTC
The DNA here is from genome assembly GCA_052144275.1 of Streptosporangiaceae bacterium. Taxonomy (GTDB): domain Bacteria; phylum Actinomycetota; class Actinomycetes; order Streptosporangiales; family Streptosporangiaceae; genus Palsa-504. The sequence continues at coordinate 5,640 of JBKQQQ010000905.1, read as the reverse complement.
CACGATGCCGGTGGCGGTCGTCGCGCCCTGCCACGGCGGCGCGGCCTGGTCCTCGGCTCCCGCGATGACCAGGGTGGGCGCCTTGATCGCGCCGAGCGCGGGGCGCAGGTCCATGTCGGCGATGGCCTCGCCGCAGCCCGCATAGCCCACCGGGTCGGTGCCGTGCAGCATGTCCATGACGAACGCCACGGCCGCGGGCTGGCGGACGATGAAGTCCGGGGTGAACCAGCGCGGCGGGACCATCTCGCTGATCGCTGCCATCCCGCCCGAGCGCACCAGCGCGGCCCGGTCCAGCCACGCCTGCCGTGACGGCATCGGGGTGATCACCGCGCAGCACACCACCAGCGAGGAGATCCGTTCCGGCGCGTTGGCGGCGAGCCATAGCCCGATCATCCCGCCGATGGAGATGCCGCAGTAGGCAGCCGTGGTGACGCCGTATTCACGCATGAGGGCGAGCACGTCCGTACCGAGTTCGGCGATGGAATAGGGCCCGGGCGGGGCATCGGATTGCGCGCCGGGCGGCCCGTGCCCGCGAAGCTCGAACCTGAGCAGCCGGAAATCCTGGCGCAGCACCAGGGCCGGGGCATCCCAGATCGCCCTGCTGGTACCGATCGGGTTGGCCAGGATGATCACGGGTGCGCCGTCCGGACCCTCGATCGAGGCCGCCAGGCGCACTTCAGACATCGAAGAAGACCGTCTCGCGGTCACCCTGCAGCCGGATGTCGAACCTGAGCTCCCCTTCCGGTTCGGGCACCGCGATGAGCGTGGCCCGCCGCGCGTGGGCGGCGATGGAGCACAGCACCGGGTCGGCGGCGTTGGCGGTCTGCTCGTCGGGGAAGTACATCCTGGTCACCACGCGGTCGAGCAGGCCGCGCGCGAACACGGAAACGTCCAGGTGCGGCGCCTCGATGCTGCCGTCGGGGGTGGGCAGCGGCCCGGGCTTGAGCGTGACGATGCGGTACGACCCGTCAGGCGCGGTCGGGCACCGGCCGAAGCCGCGGAAACTCTGGTATCCGCCGGGCGCGGGGCCGCGCGGGTCGTCGGGGTGCGCGAACCGCCCGTCGGGCGCGGCCTGCCAGGTCTCGATGAGCCCGTCCGGGATGATGTTCCCGGCGCCGTCGTAAAGCCGCCCGATGATCGTGATCGCCCCGGGGGTGCCTTCAGGCACCACGAACGGGCCCTCATCCCACGGCAGCCGCATCGCGAAGTACGGTCCTACCGTCTGGGAAGGAGTCATCCCTGGCACGTCGTTCGTTCCTTTACTCGAAGACGGTCGCGTCGCGGCCGCGCAGCACGATGTCCCAGTGGTAGCCGAGAGCCCACTCGGGCTGGGTCAGCTCGATGTCGAAGTCGGCGATCATCCGCTGCCTGGCCTTCTCGTCAGGCACCGAGTTGAAGATCGGGTCGAGCGGCAGCAGCGGGTCGCCGGGAAAATACATCTGGGTGACCAGCCGCTGGGTGAACGCGCGGCCGAACAGCGAGAAGTGGATGTGCGCCGGGCGCCAGGCGTTGTAGTGGTTCCCCCACGGGTAGGAGCCCGGCTGGATGGTGACGAAGCGGTACCGGCCGCCCGCGTCGGTGATGGCACGCCCGATCCCGTCAAAGTTCGGGTCGAGCGGCGCGGGGTGGTGCTCCCGCGCGTGCCGGTAGCGCCCGCCCGCGTTCGTCTGCCAGATCTCGATCAGCGTGTCGGGCACGGGCCGGCCATCCGAGTCCAGCACCCGGCCGGCCAGGATGATCCGCTGCCCCTGCGGCTCACCGCCGTGCTGCGTGGTCAGGTCGGAGTCCGTGGGGGCGATCAGGCCGTCGCCGAGCAGCGGCCCGGTCACTTCGGTCAGCCGGTGCGGCAGCAGCACGAGCGGCTGCCTCGGGTGGCGCAGCGCGGTCGAGCGGTACCCGTCGAAGTCCAGCGGCGGATGCAGGCCCGCCGGACGCTCGTACGACGGCAGGACCAGCTTGCCGATCTCAGTACTGGCCCGGGGGGACGACCCCCCCAGACCCCCCCGCGAGGGCGTGACCTGGGACGTCGATACGTCAGCGGTCATTGGTGACTCCTTGCTCGCATTCCTTGGAAGCGCCGGAGCGCGTCTAGCTCGGCCGGGGCGGGCACGGCGATGATCTCCGGCTCTGCCGCGATGGCCAGGTCCCAGCCGGTGCGCTCCTTCGCGACCGAGGCAGACACACCCGGGTAAAGACCGGTCAGGGTGAACTCGAGCGTCTCCGGATCGGGCTCGAGGACGCCCAGGTCGGTGATGATCTTCTTGGGTCCGGCGCCGGTGAGTCCGAGCCGCTCGCGGTCCCCCGGGCCCGACCCGTAGCCGACCGAGGTGACGAAGTCGACCCGTTCGACGAACGAGCGGTGGCTCTGCCTGACCACGACGATCACCTCACGGCACGAGGCGGCGATCTCCGGCGCGCCGCCCGCGCCAGGCAACCGCACCTTGGGGTTACGGTAATCCCCGCCGATCGCGGTCGTGTTGATGTTGCCGAACTTGTCGATCTGAGCGGCGCCGAGGAAGCCGACGTCGATGCGGCCGGGCTGCAGCCAGTAGTTGAAAATCTCCGGGACGCTCACCACCGCGTCCGCCGTCTCGGCCAGCATGCCGTCACCGATCGACAGCGGCAGCTGGGCGGGCTTGGCCCCGATCGTTCCCGACTCGTAGATCAGCACCAGCGAGGGCGCATGCGTGGCCCGGGCCAGGTTAGCGGCCGAGCTGGGCAGCCCGATCCCGACGAAGCACGTCATGCCGTCCCGTAGCGCACGGGCGGCGGACACCGTCATCATCTCGTCAGCCGTGTAGGTCACCGCCTGGTCCGCGCTCACCTGCGATGTCATAGCCGCCCCGCCGGTACCCCGTAAACCTGTTCGTCCAGCCACCGGGTGAACGTATCGCGCTCACGGGCGATGGCGTCCCAGGCCACGTAGTAGTCGTTGTCACGGACCGAGTAGCCCAGCGCGTAGGAGGGGTGCGCCCCGTCCGGCGCCCGTGCCACGAAGCTCACCGTCCAGCCGGGCAGGACCACCGCCCCAGGACGCGGGTCGAGCTCGTCGACAATCTCCTCCACCGTCACCACCGAACGTGCCGACGCCAGCACGGCCTCCTTCTGCACGCCGGTGATCCCCCAGAGCTGGACGTTCCCCGACCGGTCGGCGCGCTGGGCGTGGATGACCGCCACGTCGGGCCGGATGGCCGAGACCGCAGTCAGCGTCTCGCCGGTGAACGGGCAGGTGATCGGCTTGATCGTCGGCCCCTCCATGACCGGTACAGGGCCGTGGCCGCCGTTGAGCGTCTCCGGGCGGTACAGGTCGGTGCCGTTGTAGCCGCGCAGCACCGCGAACGGCAGCCCGGACGCGCCTGCCACGTAGCGGTTGGCCATCCCCGCGTGGCTGTGCTCCTCTATCTCCAGCGGGACCGGCCAGGAATGCTCCACCGCGTCGCGGAACCTGTGCAGCGAGCCGACGCCGGGATTGCCGCCCCAGGAGAAGATCAGCTTGCGCGCGCAGCCCGCGCCGATGAGCTGGTCGTAGATCAGGTCCGGCGTCATCCTGATCAGGGTGAGGTCACGGCGCCGCTGCCTGATCACCTCGTGCCCGGCGGCGAAAGGGATCAGGTGGGTGAACCCCTCCATCGCCACGGTGTCGCCGTCATGGATCGCCCGCTCTACGGCTTCGGCGAGTGAGACGATCTCCGCCATGTCCCTCCACGGTAGTTTGCCTACGCTAACGATAACTCCTCAGCGGTCGCCATGAGTACAGCCGTTCGCATGTCGGACGCACATGTGTGGCCAGCGGACAACGTCCCAGCTTGCAGCACTGGGGCCGCCGACAAGAGCGTAAGCGGGCTCGCCTGGTTGAGGTGGGCCGACTACGTTCGGTCATCGACTGCTGCGGCTTCCGCGAGCGCGCGCTGCGCGACCGGGAAGGCCCGGTTGGCGACCGGCACGCCTGCGTACACCGCGACCTGGAGCAGAACCTCCTGGATCTGATCCGGCGTGAGGCCGTTGCGCAGCGCGGCCTTGACGTGCATGGCCAGCTCGTGCTCGTGCTGCATGGCGGCGAGGACGGCCAGGGTGACGAGGCTGCGCTCCTGGCGTGACAAGCCAGGACGGGACCAGATCTCGCCCCAGGCGTAGCGCGTGATGAGGTCCTGGAACGGCTCGGTGAACGGGGTGGTCGCCGCCACCGCCCGGTCGACGTGCTCGTCCCCGAGGACCTCACGCCGTACCGTCATCCCGCGCCGGGCGCGCTCGGTGTCATCCACTGGGGGCCTCCCATGATCGGTGCGCCTCGAGGGCCGCGGTGATGAAGGCATTCGTCGCGCCCAGGTAGCCGGCCGGCTCGAGCGCCGAATCGATCTGCTCGGCGGTGATGCCAGCCGCCGAAAGCCGTTCCTCGAGCTTGGGCACGGCCAGCAGCACGTCGCTCAGCGGCAGCCCCGCGCCCACCGCCCGCGCCCCCGCCTCGGCCACCAGGTCGTGCGCCTGCGCGCCGCCGAGCACGCCGGCCAGCAGCGAGGAGACATGCTCCGCGAGCGGCAGGCCCTTGGTCGCGGTCAGGTTGGCGGCCATCCGAGAGACGTCCACGACGAGCCCGGGCAGCAGCTCGGCCGCCCAGCTCGAGGCCGAGCCGGTCAGCCGGAGCAGGGCGGCCAGCGGCTCCCACTCGGCGTGCCAGGCGCCGGCCGCGCGCTGCAGTTCGTGCTCGCTGTTGCTGACCAGGATCCCGAGCAGCCCAGGGACCTGCCTGGTGCAGCCCAGGATGGCGATCGAGGCGACCGGGTTGTGCTTGTGCGGCATCGCGGAGGAGCCGCCGCGCCGCGGCGACGCCGCGGGCGACTGCGGATCGGCACCGCGCTGATCGGCACCGCGCTGATCGGCACCGCGCTGATCGGCACCGCGGGATGCGGTCGGCCCCCCGCCGGCCGGCCCGGCCGAGCTAGCAGAGCCCTCGCTGATCTCACCGACCTCCGCCTGGGCCAGCAGGGTGACGTCCCTGGCGATCTTGCCGAGCGCCGCCGCGACCCGGGCCAGCGCGACGCCCAGGTCGATGATCCGCAGCCGGTCCGTGTGCCAGGGCAGCACGGGCAGCGCCAGCCCAAGTTCCTCGGCGAGCAGCGCCGCGACCTGCTGGCCGGCCTCGCCCAGCGAGGCGAGGGTGCCGGCCGCGCCGCCGAACTGGACCGCCAGCCGCCGCGAGCGCACCGCCGCCAGCCCCTCGCGAGCATCGTCCACGCTGGTCAGCCAGCCCGCCGCGACCAGGCCAAAGGTGACGGGAACGGCCTGCTGGAGCAGCGTGCGGCCAATCATGATCGAAGCCCGGTGCGCCTCGGCCAGCCCGGCCGTCGCGTCGGCCGCCTGGGCCAGGTCGGCCAGCATGACGTCGATGGCCCGCTTGGCCATCAGCATCGCGGCGGTGTCCAGGATGTCCTGGCTGGTGGCCCCGCGATGCACGGCGCTGACCGCGGTCTGGGGCACCCGCCGGGCCAGCGCGCGGGCCAGCCCGGGCACCGGGTTTCCGGTCAGCGCGGCGAGTTCGCCGAGTTCGTTCGGGTCAAAGTTGTCGGCCTTAGCCGTCGCGGTGACTGCCTCGCCCGAGCCCGCGGGCGCCAGCCCGGCCCGCTCGAGCGCCCGGGCCAGCCC
>JBKQQQ010000904.1:0-3469 GCA_052144275.1 Streptosporangiaceae bacterium | reverse complement strand
CGGGCGCCGGCTGTGGTGGCTGAAGCGGCTGGCGATGAGCGGGCAGCCTGCCCCGGAGCGTATCGAAGCGGTGCGGCAGCATGTCGGCAGGGACGTCAAGACGGAGGCCACCGAGGTGCTCGGGCAGCGCAAGCTGCTCAAATGGTCGGTGCCGGGCACGGCGCATGCCCTGACGTTCTGGGGCTTCACCATCTTGCTGCTGACGATCATCGAATCGTACGGCGACTTGTTCAGCCGGACGTTCTCCATCCCCTGGATCGGGCACTGGGCGTTCATCGGCTTCCTGGAAGACCTGTTCGCCGTCGCCGTGCTGGCCGGGATCATCACGTTCACCGTGATCAGGCTGCGGAACGATCCGCACCGTGAGGGCCGCGGCTCGCGTTTCTTCGGGTCGCACACCCGGGCCGCGTGGCTGATCCTCGGCATGATCTTCCTGGTCGTTGCGACGCTGCTGCTCTACCGGGGCGCGCAGATCAACGCCGGCGACTTCCCCTACCCGCACGGCGCGTTCGCCTCGCAGATCGTCGGGCACTGGCTGGCGCCGCTCGGCTCCGGGGTGAACAGCGTGCTGGAGGCGGTCTTCATCCTCTTGCAGCTCGCGGTCGTCCTGGTGTTCCTGGTCATCATCGTGTACTCCAAGCACCTGCACATCTTCCTGGCCCCGGTGAACGTCCTGTTCTCGCGGCGGCCGAACGCGCTCGGGGCGCTCGAGCCGATGCGCTCGAACGGCAAGGTGCTCGACTTCGAGGAGGCCGACCCGGACACGGACGTGTTCGGCCTGGGCAAGATCGAGGACTTCACCTGGAAGGGCCTGCTGGACATGGCTACCTGCACCGAGTGCGGGCGATGCCAGTCCCAGTGCCCGGCCTGGGCCACCGGCAAGCCGCTGTCCCCCAAGCAGGTCATCCTGGACCTGCGCGATCACGCCTTCGCCAAGGCGCCGTACCTGCTGGCATCCTCCGATGAGGAGCGCGAGAAGCTGCCCGACGCGGTCAAGGCCGAGGCCGAGCGGCCGCTGGTGGGTTCGGCGGAGGCTCATGGGGTTATCGACCCGGACGTGCTGTGGTCCTGCACCAACTGCGGGGCGTGCGTCGAGGAATGCCCGGTGGACATCGAGCACATCGACCACATCGACGGGATGCGGCGGCACCAGGTGCTGATCGAGTCCGCGTTCCCGGTCGAGGCGGCCGGGATGCTGAAGAACCTGGAGAACAAGGGCGACCCGTGGGGGATGGGCGGGGCCCGGCGCGCGGAGTGGATGACCGAGCTGGACTTCGAGGTCCCCGTGGCAGCCGGGAAGATCGATCCGGATGTTGAGTACCTGTTCTGGGTGGGCTGCGCGGGCGCGCTGGAGGACCGGGCGCGCAAGACGACCAAGGCGATCGCCTCGCTCCTGCACACCGCCGGGGTGAAGTTCGCCGTGCTCGGCCCGGCCGAGACCTGCACCGGTGATCCGGCGCGGCGGATCGGGAACGAGTTCGTGTTCTCGATGCTGGCCCAGCAGAACATCGAGACGCTGAACGAGGCGGCGCCGAAGACGATCGTGGCGTCGTGCCCGCACTGCTTCAACACGATCGCCAATGAGTACCCGCAGCTCGGCGGGAACTACGAGGTGATCCACCACACCCAGCTGCTGGCCCGGCTGGTCGCCGAGGGGAAGCTGAAGCCCGCCGGGCGGGTGGACGAGAAGCTGACCTATCACGACCCGTGTTTCCTGGGCCGGCACAACCGGGTGTTCACCCCGCCGCGCGAGATCCTGGAGGCGGTCCCCGGCGTCGAGGCCACCGAGATGCACCGGTGCAAGGAGCGCGGCTTCTGCTGCGGCGCCGGCGGCGCGCGGATGTGGATGGAAGAGCGCATCGGCAAGCGGATCAACACCGAGCGCATCGAGGAGGCCCTGGCGCTGTCCCCGGACACGATCTCCACGTCCTGCCCGTACTGCCTGGTGATGCTCGGCGACGCGGTCAGCGCGAAGAAGAGTTCGGGGGAGGCGAAGGAAACCCTCGAGGTCGTCGACGTAGCCCAGCTGCTGGTCCGGTCGGTGAGCCCGGCAGCGAGTCCGGCCGGGGCCGGCGCCGCGGACGGGAGTGCCGGCCCCGGCGACCGCCCCACTAAGCCGGGGGCCTCGGACAGCTGACCGGAGCAGCCAGCCGCCAGGCCCCTAGCTCCTTATCCGAATGGCCATATGTGCCCGAGCCCGGAATACAAGGCGGGCTCCTCAGGGTCGCCGCCGTCGGCCTCGCCGCGGTCCAGGTACGGCCAGCCCGGGTTCGGCGTGGTTCCGGCGTGCCGTCCGGCGGGAAGGCGGCGTATCACCTCGAGCACGACGATGTGGCTGTGGCGGTCGTTCACCACTACGCGGACATCGCTGGCCCAGCAGGCGGCCCGCAGGACATCCCTGGCCGCCTGCAGGTCCCTGGCGGTGATCCCGGCGCGGCACCACAGCCATACCCGCTCGCCGAAGTCAGCGGGCACGGTGTAGAGCACGACCGGGAGCCGCCCGTCCCTGGTCTGGATCCAGGCGTGCGTGCAGCCGGTCCTGATCCGGTGCGGCGTGATGACGCACCAGGCCCTGGCCATGATGGCCTGACGGGAAGGCGGCCACGCCATGGCGGTGACACCGATGGCCATCGCCGCCGCCGCCACGGCGATGAGCCGTTCCAGGCCCAGTATGTAGCCGATGGTGATCGCGCCCAGGAGCCCTCCGGCGATCAGTCCCAGCTCGTAGCGCCAGTGCCACAGGCGGGCGATGAGGTTCGGTCGCGGGACCGTGCTGAGGGCGGCCTCGACGCTGGCCATGATGCTCGGGTCGTTGGGCTGCCGCGGCCGTCCGGAGGTCATGGCTAGCTCACCTCCGGCAGGGTGATCCGGCCCGTGCCAAGGCAGGGTGCGCAGGGCAGATCCGCGGTGACGCCCGCGCCGTGGCACTTCGGGCACTCGGCCAGCGTGTCGAACCGAGGATCGCGGTATCTCCGGGCCAGGCCGCCGTGCGTCTTGGTGATCTGCCAGTCGCGCCAGTAGGCCTCGGTGTCGTTCGTGACGTACAGCCGGTCTCCCAGGCGGCGCGGGAGGCCGGCCAGCCAGTTGAGCAGCACCCGGCCGAGGCTGGCCAGGATGCGGCCGAGGCGGGCCAGGATGCGGCCGAGGCGGGCCAGGATGCGGCCGAGGCGGGCGGGGCTCGCCGGAGCGGTGGCGTCCGCCGCCCGGTCCGGTGCCCTCGGCTGCGTGGGCTGGGCTGGGCCGGCTAGGTCCGTCGGCCGCCACTGGGGGTTGTTTTTGCTGGTCGAGTTGCTAATGTTGATCATATCGCCAGCCCTTCTCGCTCGCTCCTGAGCCTGGGTGGTGTTTCGCTGGGTCGGTGTTGCAGCACCGGCCCAGCGGTGTGTCCGGGGTATCGCGCAGTGGATAGCCGCGGGTATCCCAGATCGTTGCGGTTGATGCCGCGGATGTAGAGCCGCGGCCCGTACGC
>JBKQQQ010000903.1:0-3001 GCA_052144275.1 Streptosporangiaceae bacterium | reverse complement strand
TACAGGCCCTGGTCATCTGCCGTGGCGAGCTCAGCGTGGACCTGAGCAGCCTCGGGGGCTCCGAGACCGGTGTAGAGGCCGAGGGCGTGCCGCCAGTGGTGGCGGGCCTGGCCGGGGTCGCCTTCGGATAGACTGACGTTGTCGCACCTTTGGTGCGCCTGGCTAGGCCGGCAGTTGCTTCGCAGCGGGTACTAACCCCTCTTGGTCGGCGCCAGGAACGTAGGCGTGTCGCGGCGGTCGGTCGGGCATACACGCTGCCCGCGAGCCGGAGCATCTTATTTCGTGAGGCTTCGTTCTCGGTTCTCTCGGCGCTGTCCGATCGGAAGGCACCTGAACTATGAGCACGCGATTCGGTTTCGTGAGTACGTTCCCGCCAACCCAGTGCGGACTGGCAACTTTCACCGCTGCCCTGCGCGGTGCCCTCCTGCACTCCACCACTGACGAGGGCTGGGTCGTTCGCCTGGTCGACGCGCCCGCACCACGACCCGGCGACGAGGTAGTGGCGCAGATCATCACTCACGACTCCGCCTCACTTGGCCAGGCGGCCGCGCAACTGAACCTGTGCGACGTCGCCATCGTGCAGCACGAGTACGACGTCTACGGCGGAGCCGACGGCAGCGAGATCCTGCACCTGCTGGACCAAGTCAGGGTGCCATGCGTCGTCGTCCTGCACACCGTGCTGACCGACCCGACGCCACACCAGCGTCAGGTCCTCGAGTCGGTGATGGCGAAGGCCGATGCCGTCGTCGCGATGACGATGACTGCGCGCGAACGGCTCGCGGCCGGGTACGCCGTCGACATGACGAAGGTCTGCATCATCGCGCACGGCGCGCCCGCCCTGGAGACGACGATGGCGGAGCCGACGTTCCGCACGGGGCAGTTCACCGTCTTGACGTGGGGCCTGCTCGGCCCCGGCAAGGGCATCGAGTGGGGCATCGAGGCAATGGCGATGCTGCGCGATCTCCAGCCCATGCCGCGCTACATTATCGCCGGCCCGACGCACCCGAAGGTGTTGCTCCACGAAGGCGACGCCTATAGTGATCGCCTCCGCGAGAAGGTTCGGCAGGCCGAGCTGGGATCCTGGATTACCTTCGACGGTCACTACCGGAACACCAGCGCGCTGGCCTCTCTCGTCCGCTCCGCCGACGTGGTTCTGCTGCCCTACGACTCGACCGAGCAGGTCACCTCGGGGGTGCTCACCGAGGCGGTGGCGGCCGGCAAGCCGGTGGTGGCGACGCAGTTCCCGCACGCCAGAGAGATGCTCGCGGGGGGAGCGGGCCTGCTCGTGCCGCACCGCGATCCGGCCGCGATCGCGGCGGCGCTCCGCTCGGTGATCACGCGCGGGGAACTGATGGCGAGGATGGCCGCCGTCGCCACCGCGACAGCGCCGCAGCTGCTGTGGCCGGTCATCGCGGACCAGTACCGCGAGCTGGCCGACCGGCTGATCGCGGCGAGCGTTGCCGCATGACCGTCGGCGGCGTGACTCCGGCGAGCGACGTTCACCAGCCGGTGTTCGATCACCTCGGACGGCTCACTGACGACCGCGGGCTCTTCGAGCACGCCCTCCACACGGTCCCCCGGCGCGAGCACGGCTATTGCGTCGACGATGTCGCCCGCGGACTGGTCGTCGTGTGCCATGAGCCGGAGCCCGGGCCGACCGCCCGCCGCCTGGCCCGCTGCTACCTCGCCTTCGTCCTCGACGCGCTCGATCCCACCGGGGCCTGTCACAACAGGATGGCCGTCGACGGGCAATGGCGCGACGCGGCAGCCGTGGGTGACTGGTGGGGACGGGCGCTATGGGGCCTCGGTGTCGCAGCCACGAGTGCGCAGACGCCGGGCATGCGGGCCCGGGCGCTCGTCGGGTTCCGGATAGCGGCGCAGTGTCGCTCCCCGCACGTCCGGTCGATGGCGTTTGCCGCGCTGGGCGCCGCTGATCTGCTCAGAAGACGACCGGATGAAATGGCCGCCAGGCTGCTGCTCACGGACACGGTGGCCGCGCTCGTCTGGGCGGAGGACGACGATTCCCGGTGGCCCTGGCCGGAGGAGCGCCTGAGCTACGGAAACGCCTCGATTGCCGAGGCGCTGATCGTCGCGGGTGACGCCCTTCCCGATGCGGCAGCCCTCAGCCGTGGCCTGAGCCTCCTGGAGTTCCTGCTGCGCACCGAGACTCGCGATGGCCACCTGTCGGTGACCCCGGTGGGCGGCCGCGGCCGCGACGACGTAGGCCCCGGCTACGACCAGCAGCCCATCGAGGTGTCCACGCTCGCTGGCGCCTGCGGGAGCGCGTTCCGGATCACGCACCAGTCGTCCTGGCTGACGGGCGTCAGCCTCGCATGGGACTGGTTCCTCGGTGACAACGACAGCGCGACGCCGATGTTCGACCCTCGTACCGGTGGCGGCTATGACGGCCTGGAACGTCGCGGCCGCAATCTCAACCAGGGCGCCGAGTCCACCCTGGCGATGCTCGCGACCGCGCAGCAGGTACGTCGGATCAGCGAGCTGGAGTGATCGCACACCGCATTCAGGCCGGGCTGCTCCCCGATCCGGCCGTGCTGGCCGACATGAGTAGCGCTTCGTAAGTGCGGAGGTAGTCCTCGACCATGCGGTCGACGCCGAACCGCGCGACGGCCCGGGCGTGGACGAGCGAGCGGTCCAGCCGCACCGCCGCGCGGACTGCGTCGACCGACGACTCGATGTCGTGGGCCAGGTATCCGGTCACGCCCTCGTCAACCACCTCGGGCATAGAGCCGCGCCGGTAGGCGACGACCGGGGTGCCGCACGCCATGGCCTCCACGACGGACAGGCCGAACGGCTCGTCGAAGTAGATCGGGTGCAGCAGCGCAGCCGCATCGCCGAGGACATCCGCGCGGCGCAGCGGGCCGACCGAGCCGAGGAAGATGACCTGATCCCCGTCGACATGCGGCTCCACGGCGTCGGCGAAATACCGCTCGTCCTGCACGATGCCGCAGATCACCAGCCGTCGTCCCGCGCGACGGGCGAT
>JBKQQQ010000902.1:0-7538 GCA_052144275.1 Streptosporangiaceae bacterium | reverse complement strand
CGACTGCTGGGCGGGGCCATCTCCGGCGGAACCAGGGCGGTATGGCTCGCGAACTGGCTCAGCGCCTCGGTGACATGTGACGCGGCGCAGCGGACCACCACGCTGGCGGCCTCGCTGCTGCACTGCGCGGCCAAGGGGCAGGCGGCGGCCGAGGTGTCCGCCGTGCTGCTGGGGATGGCGGGCCAGGAGCCGCTCGAGCGGGCGGCGGCCCGGCTGCTCGCGGCGGCCCAGGGCGTCGATCTCGCCTGGGGGCTGGTGGCAGGCTGCCGCGCGGCGCTGCTGCTGTCCGTATCCTGACCCTTTGGCATCCTCCCTCGCCTGAAGGCGGGGGATTCCAGCCCGTTCCTATCTATGGAAGGAGGACGAGCTGAGGTTCGCGGTTCACCCGCTCCGGCGACCCGGTGCGTCCCCGCGCAGTCACGGCGTGCCCCGCCGCGATGTTGCGTGCCGCGTTCACATCAGCGTGGCAGGCGTATCCGCAGGCGGTGCAGGCGAAGACGGCTTGGCTCTTGCGCGACTTCGCATCCACCTGCCCGCACGCCGAGCACCGCTGGCTGGTGTACGCGTGATTGACCTTCTCGACCCTTTCGGGTGCCTTGTCCTGCAGGCGGCGGACCAGCAGCCCCCAGCAACTGCCCAGGATGCCCCGGTTCAGCCCGGCCTTGGCCCGGATGTTCCGGCCCGGCCGCTGCAAACTGCCTCTAGCGGAGCGGGTCATGCCGGTGATGTCCAGGTTCTCGACGCGGATCACGTCGAACTGGCGGGCGAGCCGGGTGCTGGTCTTTTCCGCCCAGTCCTTGCGGCGGTCGGCCTCTCGCGCCCGCAGCCTCGAAGCAGCGTGCTTGACTCGGCCGCGGCGCTGCGATCCTTTCCTGGCCCGCGCGAGCCTGCGCTGCAATCTCCCCAGTCGTTTCCGCTCGCGGCCGGACAGGCCCGGAACGTGCAGCAGCTCACCGGTGGACAGGGCAGCCGAGACGGCCACGCCCCGGTCGATCCCGACGACCTCGCCGGTGACGGGCCCAGGCACCGGGTCCGGGATCACGGCGAAGGCGACATGCCAGCGCCCGGCCCGGTCCCGGGTGATCCGGCAGGACTTCGCATCTGCCGGGACGGGACGGGACCAGCGGAACCGCACCCACCCGGCCTTGGGCACCCGCACCACGCCCCGATTCCGGCTGAGGCGGCGCACGTCACCGGGCTTGAGGGCAACGATCCGGAACCCCTCATCGCGCCCGGCCTTCCGCCACGTGGGGCGGCGATGTGTGCCGGCGAAGAAGTTCGCCATCGCCTGGGCGTGGTCGCGGATCGCCTGCTGCTGCACGATCACGCTGCCCTCGGCCAGCCACGGGTTAGCCTCCCGCGCGGCGGTCAGCTGTCGGCACCGCTCGGTGAACCCGGGCATCGGGTCGCGTCCGGCACGCCACCAGGACTCCTGCTCCACGCACAGGTTCCACACATACCGGGCGTCCGCGCAGTGCCGCAGCAGTGTTGACTCCTGCGTTTGGGTTGGCTGGATCCGGTACCGAGACATACGAACAGTATAGCGAAAATGTCATCATGAAGGAGAGAAACATGCATGCCTGTTCCGCGTTTCCCCGCCCCGAAGTGCCGGGCATCCACGCTGGAGGTACCCGGTGATTGTTCCGCTTACCGGACTGCAGCACGAGATTGAAGCCGGCCATTACCGCGCCACGGTTACCGAACTCGGGGCCGGGCTGCGTGAGCTGGCCTTCCGCGGCCAGCCGGTGATCGCGGGCCACGAGCCGGACGAGCTGCCGCCGGCCGGCGCGGGCCAGCTACTGACCCCCTGGCCGAACCGGGTCGATGGCGGTCGGTACTCTTTCGGCGGCACCGAATACCAGCTGGCCCTCACCGAGCCTGCCCGGGCGAACGCCATCCACGGCCTGACCCGCTGGATGGCGTGGACCGTCATCAGGCAGGACGCCAGCACCGTGCTGCTCCGCAGTACCCCGCACGGCCAGCAGGGGTATCCGTTCTGCCTGGAAATCGACGCCGAGTACCGCCTGGATCCCGGCACCGGGCTGCACGCGACGGTGACGGCGCGCAACCGCGGCAGCCACGCCGCGCCCTACGGCACCGGCTCGCATCCGTACCTGACCGTCCGGACGCCCTCGGTCGACGGGTGCGAGCTGACGCTGCCGGCCGAGTCCTGGCTGCCGATGGACGATCGCGGCATCCCGTCGGGACCGCCGGAGCCGGTCAAGGGCACGGAGTTCGACTTCCGCCAGCCGCGGGCCATCGGCGCCACCCGGCTCGACCACGCGCTCACCGGGCTGAGCCGCGGCGCCGACGGCCGCGCGTGGGCGTACCTCGCCGCGGACGGTGCGGCCGGGCCCCGGGTGGGCCTGTGGGCGGGCGAAGGCTACCGGTGGCTGCAGGTGTTCACCGGCGACCCGCTCGGGCCGGACCGCCGCCGCAAGGCGGTGGCCATCGAGCCTATGACCTGCCCGCCGAACGCCTTCGTGACCGCCGACGACCTGCTCGTCCTCGAACCCGGCGACGAGGTCACCCACACCTGGGGCATCCAGGCCTCCTGACGTTATCGTGGCCTGTTACTGCCCTGATGATGAGGGCGGTTTTAGCCCAGGATGACGGGCGGCGATGCGGTCGAGGTCGGCGGTCGTGTCGATATCGTCGGGGCGCCCGGTGTCGCCGCATTCGATGAGCGTGACCAGGGCCGGGCGGGCGCGCAGGAACGCCCGGGCGCCCTGGTCGCCGGTGGCGGTCGCGATGACCTCGGGCCAGTGCTCGCGGGCGAGCAGCACCGGGTTACGCGGCTTGCCTTCGTAGGCGGCGACCGCCACCGTGACGCCGGACCGGAACGCGGCGATCAGGCGCGCGACCGCCTCCGCGCCCACCAGCGGCTGGTCAGCCAGCGCGACCACCACCGCATCCACGTCCGGGGGAAGGGCTCGCAGGCCGACACGGAGCGAGGATCCCATGCCGGTGCGCCATTGCCGGTTGTATACCGCATGTGCTCTGTCCAGGTCTAGCGGGGCGGCGCCGGTCACGACGTAGATAGGGTCGGCGCCGCCAGCCCGGAGGGTGTCGACGCCACGCTCGGCGAGCGTCTGCCCGTCCAGTTGGACCAGCGCCTTCGGCTGGCCGAACCGCGAGCCCTCCCCCGCAGCTAGCAACACACCCGCAACTCTCATATGCACGATCCCCAAGCGTATGCGTCCACCCTGATAGCATCCATCCCGGATCAGGAGTGACGACGCAAAATGACTACGCAGAACCCGGCTCCGGGTGGCATCGATACAACGAGGCCGAATGTCGCCAGGATTTACGATTACCTGCTCGGCGGCAAGGATAATTTCGCCGTCGACCGCGAGGCGGCGAAGCAGCTTATCGCTGCCTCGCCGGACATGGCGGGCATAGTACGGGACAACCGGTCGTTCATCGGCCGGGCGGTCCGTTTTCTCGCCGACGAAGCAGGCATCCGGCAGTTCATCGACCTTGGCGGCGGTCTTCCGACCCAGACCAACGTGCACGAGATGGCCCAGCAGGTCGCTCCGGACGCGCGCGTGGTCTATGTCGACAACGACCCGGTGGTCTGGTCCCATGGTCAGGCGCTGCTCGCCCACGGCGAGCAGGTCGCAATGGTGCACGCCGATCTGCGCGAGCCGGCCGCGGTCCTGCGGAGCCCGGAACTTCTCGGCTTGCTTGATCTGATGCAGCCGGTAGCGGTGGTGTGCGCGAGCGTCTTGCATTTCGTCTCGGATGAGGAAGACCCGCATCGGATCATCGCCGAGTACCGCGACCATATGGCGCCGGGCAGCTACCTGGCCATCAGCCATGGCACCACCGGCACCGCTGAAAACGACCCCGATGACGTCGTCGGCAGTGTGACCAGCGTCTACCGTCAGGCATCGGCGCAGTTGCATGTCCGTTCGCTGGAGGAAATCCAGCGTTTCTTCGAGGGCTTCGACCTTATCGACCCCGGTGTGGTCTGGATAAACGAGTGGCGGCCCGAGCCGGGCGTCCGGCCCGCGGGGCAGCCAAGGTCGCTACGTGGAGGAGTTGGCCGTAAGCGCTGAGTGGTGATTTAATGGGCGAACAGAACCGGGCACGGGGCGGCGTTGACACGACCACGCCGAACGTCGCTCGGATCTACGATTACCTGCTCAGCGGTAAAGACAATTTCGCCGCGGACCGCGAGGCTGCCAACCGGCTCATCGAGGCGATTCCCGACGTCGCGGGGATAGCGCGCGACAATCGGTCATTTCTCGGCCGGGTGGTGCGTTACCTGGCCATCGAGGGCGGTATCCGGCAGTTTCTGGACCTCGGCAGCGGCCTGCCGACCCAGGCTAACGTGCACGAGCTGGCCCAGGGGGTGGCGCCCGACGCGCGGGTGATCTATGTCGACAACGATTTCGTCGTCGCCTCGCACGGCCGGGCGCTGCTCGCGTCCGGTGACCAGGTCGGCATGGTGCTCGGCGATCTGCGCGACCCGGCCAGCATCCTGCGGCACCCGGACGTCCTCGGCCTGCTCGACCTGGCCCGGCCGGTAGCCGTGCTATGCACGAGCACGCTGCACTTCATCGCCGGCGAAGCCGAACCGCATAAGATCATCGCGGCGTACCGCGACCAGCTGGCGCCGGGTAGCTACCTGGCCATCACGCACGGAACCCTGGAGGACGACCCGGCAGGAGAGGGCCAGGCGGCCGAGGGCGTCTACCGCCGGGCGTCGGCCCAGTTGCACGTCCGGCCGCTGCCTGACGTGCTGCGCTTCTTCGAGGGCTTCGAGCTCGTCGAGCCGGGGCTCACCTGGATCACCGAATGGCGGCCCGAGCCGGGGACCGCGCCCACCGGGCGGCAGCATTCCATGCGCGGCGGCGTCGGCCGCAAGCCCTAGCCGACGAGCTGGTGGTGGATGCGGCCTTCGGTAGCGGTCAGTGGGTGGCCGGTGCCGCCCCAGCGGAGCTGGATCAGCTCGGCGGCGATCGATACCGCGGTCTCCTCCGGCGTCCTGGCCCCGAGGTCCAGCCCGATTGGCGAGCGCAGCCGGGCCAGCTCGTCTTCGGTCAGGCCGACCTCACGCAACCGGGCGAGCCGGTCGTCGTGGGTGCGCCGGCTGCCCATCGCGCCGATGTATCCGGCCGGGGTGCGCAGCGCCACCTCGAGCAGTGGCACGTCGAACTTCGGATCATGGGTGAGCACGCAGATGACTGTCCTGGCGTCCACCTCGGTCGCGGCCAGGAAGCGGTGCGGCCAGTCGACTACCACCTCGTCGGCGTCCGGGAACCGCGACGCGGTAGCGAACACCTTGCGGGCGTCGCACACGGTGACGTGATACCCGAGGAACTTGCCGACCCGCGCCACGGCCGCGGCGAAGTCGATCGCCCCGAAGACAAGCATGCGGGGCGCTGGCGCGAAGGAGTTCACGAACACGCTCAGATCGTCCCCGCGCCGCTCCCCCTGCGCGCCGTACCGGCGGATGCCGGTCAGCCCTTGCGCCAGCATGCCGCGGACATCGTCATCGACCGCCGCGTCCAGCCGCGCCGACCCAAGGGTGCCAGACGCACCGCAATGCCAGCCGTCGCCATCGGTTGCCCGGGTGCTGTCCCGGGCCCAGATCACCCGTCGCGCGCCGATCTGGCCGGGGCCGGCGATCACCGTCGCGACCGCGACCGGCTCGCCGCGTTCCACCGCCGCGGTGATCTGCCCCAGCTCGGGGAAAGTGGCCTGATCGACCCGCTCGACGAAGATGTCGATGATCCCGCCGCAGGTCAGCCCGACCGCGAACGCGTCGTCGTCGCTTACCCCGTAAGTCTGGAGGACCGGATCGGACGTCTGGCAGACGTCCAGCGACAGCTCGTAAACGGCGCCCTCGACGCATCCGCCCGACACGCTGCCGACAACCTCGTGGTCGGCTGAGGACGATACCGCCAGCGCCGCACCCGGATCACGGGGCGCGCTGCGATACGTACGCACCACGGTGGCCAGGCCGAAGGTCTCCCCGGCCTCCCACCACTTCGTGATCCTGCTCAGGATGTCACGCACTCGCGTCACCTCGGCTGTAAATGTCCTCGCACGTTTCCCACGTTACGCGGACAACCCTGTCGACGGAACCTGCAACACCGCCGCGCCTATTCCCGCTGGCTGGACCGGCTCCGGTGGCTATCGGTAGCGGACACTGGCCGCCGCGGCGCGGATCAGGTCGGGGATGTCGGGATGCGCGGGCGGATTGTCGGCGCCCAGGTCGCCGGGCGCGAGCCAGCCGTACGTGTCGGTGGTGGCCTGCTCCCACTGGTCCAGGCCGTCGAGGCTCACCTCGGCCGAGGTGACCAGAACCGCGTAGAAGGTCTGGTCCTGGAGAATGCGGTGACCGCCCCAGGAGAACTCGATCGTGTTCTGTGCGATGGGCTCACCGAGCTGCGCGGGGTCGACCGAGATGCGGGTCTCCTCGTACAGCTCGCGGGCGGCCGCGTCGCGCAGGGACTCCCCACTCACCTCCCCGTCCCCCTCCTCTACCGCGCCGCCGATGGTGAACCAGAAGGGGTGATCGGGATGGTGCGGATCCCAGCCGTGCAGTAGCAGCACGCGCCCTTCCGGGTCGACCGGAAGCACCCGGGCGGTCGACCGGTGCAAGAGGGGTCCGGGGTGATGGCCAGAGGGGTCTGGGGGGATGGATTCCCCCCGGTCGCGGGGGGTTCCGGGGGGTCGTCCCCCCGGGCCAGCACTGCTCACGGCTACTCCACGATCTTGGAAATGGGGATCTCGAGTATGTCCTGGGCGCCGGCCGCCTTCAGGGCCGGTATCAGCGTGTTGACGCCGCGCTTGGGGACGACGGTCTCGACCGCGTTCATGTTCCCCCGGGCCAGCGTGGTGATCGTCGGCGAGGACAGGGCAGGCAGCATGTCGGTCACCGCGGCCAGCCGGTCCGCGGGCACGTTGAGCTTCAGCAGGACGTTGCCGCGAGCCTGGATCGCGCCCCGCAGCAGCAGCGCGATGTCCTCCATGGCCGCCCGCTTCTCGGCGTCGGCGAACGCCGGTCCGGCCGCGATCAGCTCGGTGTAGCTGGACAGCAGCGTCTCCAAGATCCGCAGGCCGTTCTTGCGCAGTGAGGAACCGGTCTCGGTGAGGTCAACGATCGCGTCCACGATGTCGGGCACCTTGGCCTCGGTCGCGCCGTAGGACCTGATCACCATCGCCTTGACCCCGTGCTCATCAAGGAAACGCTTGGTCAGCGCCGGGTACTCGGTCGAGATCCTGATCCCTTCCGGCAGGTCGGCCATGGTCCGCCAGGGCGCCCCTTCCGGCACCGCGAGCACGATGCGGGCGGGATTCGACGACACCTTGGAGTACTGCAGTTCGCCGAGTGAGACTACGTCCGCGTCGGTCTCCGTGATGCAGTCGCGTCCGGTGATCCCGAGGTCGAACAGCCCGCGCTCGATGTAGGACGGGATCTCCTGCGGGCGCAGGAACCGGACCTTGTCGATCCGCGGGTCATCGATCGACGCGTGGTAGTCCCGGTCCGAGGACCGCCGCACGGTCAGGTCGGCCGCGTCGAA